>NZ_LUFH02000153.1 GCF_001586785.1 Sphaerospermopsis aphanizomenoides BCCUSP55 | reverse complement strand
CAATAAATATATCTAATGCTGTTTGTAAATTTACCCTCGCTTCTTGATAATTTTCCTGTGCTTTTGCTAGTCTTCCTAAACACAGGTAAGTTCTAGCTTGAGAAAAGCGATCGCCATATTCGATTTTTATATCCAAAGCTTGTTGATAATAGTTCCGTGCTTGTTCATATTGTTGCAAATCTTGGGCTAACATTCCTAACTGATGGTATGATTTAGCCTGTGCATAATTAGCTCCGTATTCTTTGTAAATATTTAAAGATAATTGATAAAAGTGCTTTGCTTCTTCATATTCTCTCACCTGTTGGGACAATATACCTAATTCATGATATGTTGTGGCTTGTTCATAGGAATTTCCATCTTCATTGTAGATATCCAAAGCTTGTTGATAATAGTGCCTTGCATTTTCATACGCTCTTAATTCTCTAGCTATTGTTCCCAACTGATGGTAAATCTCAGCTTGAGAATGTCTATACCCATATTTGATACAGAGATCCAAAGCTTGTTGATAATGTTCATTTGCTTGGGCATATTCTCGCAAATTTTGGGCTACTATTCCCAAATTGTGGTATGTTTTAGCTTGGTTATTAATATGACCTAATTCTTTCTCAATTTCTAAACACTGTTGATAATATTTTCTGGCTTCTAAAAAATACCTTAAATCTAAATAAGCATTACCTAATTTAAATAAAGCATAACCTTTACCATCAAGATTTTTTAATTCCTTGGCAATATCTAACCCTTGTCGATAATAATCAATCGCTTTTTCAAACTTCCTTTCCTCACTATAAGCATCACCAATTTTATTTAAAACCTGACGTTTAAAATCTACCTCAGCTAATTTTTCCGCAATTTGTAAAGCTTCTGCTAAATATTCCCTCGCTTTTTCCGGTTGATGCTGACTAATATAAGCTGTACCCAACTCCAATAAAATATTACTATACCTGCGTAAATTCCCATCAGTTATTTGCTCACAGGTAGGCTTATATTCCATTAATAACCGCTGTAAAATCTCAATCCTTTCTTGTTTTTCCTGTGGTTCTATTCTGTCAATTTCTCTTTCAGATTCCAAAGTTTGAGAAATGGCATTTTCTCTAGTTTTTTCTAAAGTTTTAAATCTAAATACACCAGAACGCCAAGCCCAAAAATCAGGAGCAAATTTAGCTAACCGATTAATAGCGTAATCTGGTAAAATAAATAAAATAGGATAAGGTACGGTTTTTTTATAAGCATCCCGCACAAAATTCAAATCTTGTAAAACTGGCGGATAGTCACCAGAAAGTCCAATAGATTTTTCTAAACCTTGAATTATCAATACTAACTTTTTATTTGCTTCTTTCTCAATTTTTGGCAATTGTTTTACAATTTCATCGCGCAAAAACCGTAAATTTGGGTCAGCAAATTGGAGTATTACAAACTGAATTTCTTCACATTTAGAATCTGTTTTTAAAGCTTCGATTAATAACTCTGCATCGGGAGGAAAATTAATTTCAATAAATCCCAAGGTGAATTTTTCGGAAAAGTCGATAAAAGTCAACAATTCCGCAAAGATATCTTCATTTAGAGCGATAAACTGCCCCAATTCAACTTTAAAATCAGGTTGTAATTGCTGCCAGTGCTTGTTTGAAGAATTCATTTTGCATTACCACTGGGTTAGGATAATTCCATCGGTTATCGCCGTTGTATTCTAAAACAGAAGTATTAAACAGCATTAACTGTCCAATCTCATCTTTACTCACATCTTTATTACTACAAACTTGCGCTAACAATGGATAATGGTCATTGGGAATAAATCTTTCAAAACTAAATTGTTGTTGCTTGACAGCATAAATAACATCTTCAGCTTGAATTTTATCATGATCATTAGTGCTGGCACGTAAACAAGCAGCCCTCATCATTTGCATAAGTTGACGTACATGGCCACCACTGGCTTTAGCTAATTCTAGCAATTCTGCACGGGAGTTAAACACCGCATCAATATCTACCCGTTTTTCAATTAAACTAGCTACTGCATCCAGTCCTGTTTGGTTATAGTTTAAATGGTAACTTTGCCGATCAAATTGGTAAATATTCACCATTGGCACAATGTGAGGATTACCATTAAATAAACTTAACGGATTTTGAGGTGAACAAAGAATAGAAATGGGGACGGTATAAATAATTGTACAATGCAATTCTTGTAATTGGGCAGCATAACTAAAAAATAAATGATCTGCCACCGCAGGAGGAACACGGTCTAAATTATCAAAAATAATTAGTAAACCCTTGTACTCTGGATACTTTTTTCGTAATTTAGCATAAGCGTCATCTAGCAAAAGGTTAATATCTGTTTTGAGCCGAGAAATATCTTTTTCTAAAATTTGGCGAATAGTAGTTTTTTGTTTATCAGAAGCTTTAATTTGTGCCAATAACTTTACCATTAATTTAGCAATAAATGGCGCATCTGTTCCTAAACTTGCTTCTGATTCTACACTGACAGATTTTTCTACACTTTCTTCGTTTTCTTGGGTAATTTCTTTAAACCAATTTTCAAAACTTTTCAATAATCTTTCATCAAAATTTAACCCTAGTTTCCGCAAAGCAAATTCAACTTGTTTAATGACAATTAAATATAAATCCGTGAAATTCGCATCATTAATATCTGTTTCTTCATTCACTTCTAAATAAATCACATGATAATTTTCTTCCCATTCTTTTTGAATTCGTTTTAACTCTGTACTTTTACCAGAACCACGATGACCAGTAAATAAAATAGTAGTGTAATCTCCAGCTTCTTGAAAATCCAAAATTTTACTGACACCCTTAACGGCTGAAGATTTACGCACTGCTGATAAATCAACATAATATTTTTCTATATCTGGACCTTCTAGCGGTTCTAAACTACAAGCATTATAAGCAGCTTTGAGAGTTTTAGCACGTTGAAAATTAGATTGATTCATAAGAAAAGTATATTTTCACTTTTAACAATAGATTACTTTAAAAATACAACTTTTCAGATAACTATTCAAACAGACATGATATAACAATTGACAACTAACAAAAAAATTGCCCCCTGAATTCAGGAGGCGTGCCACTAAAAGTGATATGTATTTATTACTGACAAGCGGTTGCTTGTCTACGCTTTTAGCTGGCGACGTATTCTTTAACATTGGCGCGACGACGGCGTAAATGTGCAAGTGCTTGATGTTCTAGTTGACGAACTCGTTCACGGCTAAGGTTCAACCGTTCACCAACTTTCGCCAAGGACATTTCATTACCATCTTCCAAACCAAAGCGCAATGCTAAAACTTCACGCTGTTGGGGTGTCAGTTCTGCTAACAGGTTATTCAGGTCTTGGCGCAAGAATTCCTGGGTGGTGTAATATTCTGGCGATGGTCCATCATCTTCCAGCATTTCTTGGAGTTCGGTATCTTGGTTATCACCAACTCGCACATCTAAGGATACTGGTTGACGCGCCATGTTCAGATATTCACGAATCTGTGCAGGTTCTAATTCCAGTTCTTTGGCAATTTCTGTCGGAGAAGGGGATCTTCCCAACTTTTGCGCCAATTCACGCTGTACTTTTTTGATTTTGTTCAGCTTTTCGGTAATATGGATTGGTAAGCGGATTGTTCGGCCTTGTTGAGCGATCGCTCTGGTTATTGCTTGACGAATCCACCAGTAAGCATAGGTTGAGAATTTATAACCCCGCATGGGATCAAATTTCTCTACACCTCTTTCTAATCCCAATGTTCCTTCCTGGATCAAATCCAGAAATTCCATGTTTCGCTTCTGGTACTTTTTAGCGATCGCCACTACCAAGCGCAGATTCGCTTCAATCATTTTTTGCTTGGCTCGCTTACCTTGTGCTACCGTCTGTTTAATTTCATTTTCAGATTGGTTAACATGGGCAGCCCATTCTGGTAAACTAGGTTCATGGTCTAGTTTTTTGGACAAAGCTTCTTTTGCATCCAACAAAGTCATCATTTGTTGCACTTGCTTACCATAGACAATCTCTTGTTCACGGGTTAGCAGTGGTACACGACCAATTTCTCGCAGATAGGTTCGCACCATATCAGCCGTGAATTTGGTGTTCAGATTTTCAGTTTGGGTGTTAACAGTAGGCATTGGTGCGTTTTCCTCTACTCCCTAAACACAAGGATTTTTTTCTCAACTAGGGTGATATTGAGAAGGGCGGCATATACATCGCCAGACAATGGTGAGCTACTATAAGCAGTTAATTTATATAGCTGTTGTCACGACGGTATTACCGTGGGATGGGTTTCCCTACCCTTCCTTAATTTTGGAATGTCTCTAGAAGCACACTGGTTGGTTTTCAAGAATTCTTCTTCCTTCGGCTGCTGTCAGCAACCGTAAAACACGAAGTCATTATGAGTTTTACTTTTTAATGGTACGGCAAATTTGGTAGATAGTAAAGAGAAATAGATAAATCTTCCTATTATAAACCAAAAGGTGCAGACGGGTAAATCTTGTTTTGAAGTTCCTTAAAAACGCTGACTATATTTATAGTGACGCGAAAAACCCCTCGTCTGTTGCTTCCAAGTAGCCGGATAACCGAACTTGTGAAGTTCCCCTGATGGAGGGATGTCACGATATGATAATTTTTCAGTTGTCAATGGAAGAAAGCAACAGGCAACAGGCAAAAGGTAAGACATTATTTTCCTGTGCTTCCCCTACACCCCTACACCCTTACACCCTTACACCCTTAAAATTACTAAAACCCTAAGTCGGCTTTAGCTAGTTCTGCGGCTGCAAAAACTTCAGCATCTGATTTTTCCTCCCAGGCTTTATCCCCTATTTCGTTGTAGAACACTGAATCATAAGGACGGGTACGCACTACCACAGGCATAGGAACAGCATGACCTAAAATTAAAGCTTGTTGCTTGGAATCTAATTTAGCCAAAACTGAACGCAAAGCCCCCGCACCAGATACACCTGTAAAAATTGCATCAATATCTTTTTCGTCGTTAAGCAAAGCGGTGATACGAGTCCCAATTTGGGACATAACTTCATTATCTATGCCAGAGGGACGTTGATCAACCACCAAAAGAGTTACAAAATATTTCCGCAGTTCCCTGGCTATAGTGCCAAAGATTGTACTTTGTACTACTGCTGGATCAAGAAAGCGGTGGGCTTCTTCTATTGTAATCATTAATGGCGTTGGCCGATCCAAGGGATTTTTACTTTGCAGAAATTTATCTGCTTTTTTGACATAATGCTCATGAATGCGTCTGGTGATCATATTCGTCACCAACATATAAGAGAGCATATTCGACTGTGATCCAAATTCTATAACAACATTTTTCCCAGCTTCTAGAGATTGTACAATTTTTTTAATATAGTTTTGGGGACAAACTGCCCGCATATATTTCAAACTATCTAAACGTAATAGCTTTCGCTGTAAAGAAGTAATAGAACCTGGGTGTCCTGGTTTGTCATCACAAAATATTTTAATATCCTCACTAGTCATATTGAATAATTGGGGAATCCAGGATTTACCTAATTCATTACAGAGAATATTAGCGTTATCTAAAGCCGCTTCAGAAATTCCTAATTCTCTAGCACATAACTTAATATCTTCAACTTCAATCTGCTCATAGCTTAGATAGAGTTCTTGAGCATCGCGGACACCTCTGCGTTTAGTTGATTCGGGGTCTAGGGTGTATACTTCAACTTGACCGGGAAATAATTGTTTTAAACCTTTAACGGTGTTAACTTCTTTACCTTCTGCCACTGCTTCCCAGCCATATTCTGAGTGCATATCAAAAATTAAGTTAACAGCGGCACTTTTGCGAATCACACCTGCTAAAAGTAAACGGGTGAGGAAAGATTTACCAGTCCCAGATTTACCAAAAACGCCGTTACTCCGTTCTACGAACCGATTCAAATCAATACAAATCGGCACATCCATATCTAAGGGTTTACCGATAGAAAAGTTTCTTCTGTGGGGGTCATCTTCCCAACCAAACACTCGCCGAAAATCCTCTTCATTAGCTTCGTAAACTTGGCTAAAGTGACTGGGAATGGTTTTCACAGGTAGCAATTCCATCGTTGTACTGGTTTGGGGTTGAAAGGATGCTAAACCATTGGTAGATGGAATAAAGGGATTTAATGATTTACCGTTAACAGAGGAGAAAGATTCATGAGTTTCTGGGGTAAACATTAACATGGGTGCGAGGTTAATCATGCCATAGGTACTGCTGCCGGCTAAAACTTCTCGCAAAAATGTATCTTCCCAACTGGGGGGGTTAGCGACAATTCGCGCATTGGCAGCACCTAAAGCCACATCTGTCAGCATACAGAAAAAACGCGATCGCACACCTTGAACTACTAGAAATTTACCCACCCGCATATCCTCTACAGAAATATCCGGATGTAATCTAACTTCTAAACCTCCAGTTAGCGAACCTTCGATGACTGAACCTAGTGGTTGTCCTGAATTCATTTTATTTGTCAGTTGTCAGTTGTCAGTTGTCAGTTGTCAGTTGTAATTGGGCATGGGGCATGGGGCATGGGCAGGAGTTTTTTAATTTTTAATTTCAAATTTTTTCTCCCCTACACCCCTACACCCTTACACCCCTACACCCTTTTCTTTTACTTAATCAATTTGAATTGAAGTTGGTGCGCTTCCAGCAGCGGGAGGTTTACCTAATAGGGGTTTTCTAAATTGATTGTAGATGCGATCGCGCCAGGTGAAAAATGGTTCATAATCAGGATTTTCTGCTAGGATTGGTAATCCTTTACCTCTGAGAGATTCGGGTAAATCTAAGTAGGGACCTTGTGGGAATTTTAATAATATCGACAATCCGGCAACTGTTAAATCTGCTAAGGTTGGTTCATCTCCCAACAGATAGGGACTATCTGATAATAATTCGATGATAATTTCTAAATCTTGTCTTAAACTAGCGATCGCTGAACTAACTACATCGGGAGTGAAACCAACCCCAAAACCCAAGACATTGAATAAATCACCTGGTACACCTTCAACTATGCTTTTAAAAATATTTGGCGTTGAGACAGGTAATAAAGATTTGCGGAAATTTTGATCTTGACTAATCATAGCAAACAAAGCTTTTCTACCCTTAATACCAATAGTCTCATCTGCCCATTCTTCCATTAATAAAGCAGCAGCGCGTTTTTTCGGGTCTGTTGGTAACAATGGACGATCTGGATATTCGGAGTCTAAATACTTGGCAATTTCCGTAGAGTCTACAATATATTTGTGGCCATCCTTTAATACTGGAACTTGTTGCTGACCAGTTAAACGAATCAGTTCAACTTGTCCAATTCCTGGTGTAACTTCAATTTTACGATACTCCAAACCTTTATAATCAAGGATTAGACGCACTTTCTCTGAATATTGAGATAGCTCCCACTGATATAATTCCAGCATCTTCTATTCCTTGTAGCTAACTTACTTATTGATTTTACAATTCTATCTTTATTTAGGTAATTTTTCCACTTTTTGCATTTTAATATATCATTCTTTTTGCCAAGAAAAGTTATGAGTAACAGCAAAAATGGATGAGTATGATGCCAGAATATTTACAAGTTACTTTTGGTGTAAGTCTCCCCAATTAAATAATCTTCTACTCTGGTTAAACATTCGTTTGACATGAATGCTTACGTATATGTTATCATCCCCAATATAACATCTAAAAATTTAGGTTTTTCTGTATCCTACTCCCTTACACCTCTAAAGCATTATTGCTTCAGATTATAATATAACTATGATTTTTCAGATCTGAACCGGAAATGATATGAGGTAAGCTGTATCTCATAAAATCAACTTAGTCTATGCTATTCAACATTCTGATAGTTAGTTGCAAAAGTTGATATAGAGCGAGATTACCAGCCAGTCATTATATTACTATGAGCAACAAGAAAAAAGAACCAAGTGGATGTGGATGTGCCAATATTCCTTTGTCTGTGATTATAGCTATCTTAGGAGGTGGTTATTGGTTATTCACCCAAAGAGCAAATATAGATATCGGCAAACTTGTATCTCAAGTCCAACAATTTTCTAGTCCTATTTTGAATTCTACACCGATTGCTTCTCCCATTCCTACTCCTTCTTTATCAAGCACGGCTAATATTACTCCTAATCAGAAACAATCTATAACTACAACTATTACACCTCCAGCAACACCGTTACTGCCAACTCCTGCAAAAATCCCACCTCAAACTACATCATTACCTGCAAATCCTTGGCAGAAAAAAGTAATTAGAGGAATTTATTTAAGTCGCTATCAAATCACTAATAACGCTGACGAAAAAAATTCGTCAAAGAGTTAGCAACTATCGCTTACAAGGATTTAATACCCCACATTCCGCACTTCAACTTGTAGTACCAATACAGGTGTGTTAAGTAACAAAAAAGTTAAATATAAATACGCAGTTATTCTAGTAAAAATATAGACCTTAATTGCCATTTGACTACTAAAGATAAATTCATAAAGCATTGAGAATAAATTCAGGAAAAAAATGAGAAAATAAGACTGAATTACATAAGAATGCCTTCATAATATGAATTACCAACAAGAAGAAATTGAGAGTAAAAACATAGATCACTTAGGAATAATAGCAGGAATAATAGAAGAGATAGGAATAGTATAAAAAATCAACGAAATAATTTTAATAGATAGTAGAGAAAAAGTCAACACAGGAGAAGTAGTCAAAGCAATTATTCTGAATGGACTAGGCTTTGTATCAAGACCACTATATTTATTCCCAGAATTCTTTAAAGATAAAGCCGTAGAACATTTAATAGGAGCAGGAATAAAAGCAGAAGATTTAAATGATGATAAAATAGGTAGAGTCATGGATAAACTCTACAAATATGGCTTAACTAAATTATTCCTAATCATTGCCTTAGAAGTAGTAAAGAAATATGGGATAAGTACAAAATATTCCCATCTAGATTCAAGCTCATTACATTTACATGGAAAATATGATAAATGCCTCAATAATCTAGAAAAAGACTTAGGAATAAATCGAGAACATCCAATTATGATTACACAAGGATATTCTCGTGACCATCGCCCTGACCTAAAACAATGTATCTTAGATTTAATAGTAAGTAGTGATGGAGATATACCCTTATTTTTTAGAGGAGCATCAGGAAACGAATCAGATAAAGCAGTATTCGCTCACATCTTAGTAGAATATTCTAAACAAATAGATTTTGAAAGTATCATGGTGGCTGATAGTGCGTTATATAGCGAAAATAACTTAAAATTAATGTCAACCATGAAATGGATAAGTCGAGTACCATTATCCATTAAGAAAGCTAAAAACTGAGTAGTTAGCTGATGGGATGATGAAACTACAGAATAAAGGTATTTACATAAAGCTATCTTATAGATAAGTCTTGATTTATAAGTATTCCTGTTATGCAACTACTATGCAAGTTCTCATCTGTAATGAGATACTGGTAAAGTACAGCCAACTTATGCAAGTTGGCAGAAATATTGATTTTTCGTCATTTTAAAAAGCCCGTGACGAGGATTGAACTCGTGACCTCACCCTTACCAAAGTGAAGATACTGTAATTTGGTATTTTAGAGCGTGAATTCCTTTTGATTTTACTTGCAAAATACTGGTAGAAAAAAGGTATAGAAATATTTTTGTACTTACTCAAGTAGGTACAAGGATATGCAATCACTTGATAATAAATTTCAGAAAGCATTAGAACGTGCTAACCAAAAACTAGACATACTCAAAATAGAAGTTGATAAAGCTCGATTAGACATCTCCAAAATAGTAATATTATGTGGGAAAAGGAGAAGATGAGAGATTTTTAATACAC
>NZ_LUFH02000152.1 GCF_001586785.1 Sphaerospermopsis aphanizomenoides BCCUSP55 | reverse complement strand
ATATTTAAGTAATATTTCTATTGCTAAATTAATTGGTATACCCATAAACATTTTTATCTCTCACAAAAAAAATAATCATGAGACAATGAAAAAGACTAAAAAACTGGAAAACCTGATTTTTTAATGTATTAAAAATAATCAGTAGTCTTGTTCAACCCAAAAAATCAATCAAGTATGCTATTTATTAGCAGCGTATCAGCTTCATGATAAACTCAGGAGATTTAGAAATAGTTTCAGCACCATTTTCAGAAGTTCTCAAAGATTTGCATTCCCAGTACAAATCTCTACAAACAGGTACAGTAGCGAACTACATTCCCGAACTGGCGAAAGTAAACCCCGATTTATTTAGCATCTGTATTGCTACTGTAGATGGTCAAGTTTACGAAATTGGGGATTATGAACAACTATTTACAATTCAGTCGATTTCCAAAGTATTTGTCTATGGACAGGCTTTAGAGGATCATGGACGGGATTATGTGTTAACTAGGGTGGGGGTAGAACCGACAGGGGACG
The DNA here is from genome assembly GCF_001586785.1 of Sphaerospermopsis aphanizomenoides BCCUSP55. Lineage (GTDB taxonomy): Bacteria > Cyanobacteriota > Cyanobacteriia > Cyanobacteriales > Nostocaceae > Sphaerospermopsis_A > Sphaerospermopsis_A aphanizomenoides_A. The sequence continues at coordinate 9,635 of NZ_LUFH02000152.1, read as the reverse complement.
CATTTAACGCTATTATTCTTGATGAGCAATCAAAACGCCCTTATAATCCAATGGTTAATGCTGGTGCTATAGCCACTACTAGCTTAATCAAAGGTGCAGGTCCAACTGAACGCCTAAATCGGGTATTAGATATGTATCGGCGCTATATTGGTCGGGATGTGTTTGTAGATATTTCGGTATTTACTTCCGAACGCAGTACAGGACATCGTAACCGTGCTACAGCCCATTTGATGCTGAATTTTGGCATGATTGACCAAAATATTGAGGAAGCGTTAGATTTGTATTTTCAACAATGCTCTGTAATGGTTAATTGTCGAGACTTAGCAGTAATGGCAGCTACTCTGGCTAATAAGGGTATAAATCCCATTACAAAAGAAAAAGCGGTTGATAGTTGTTATATCAAAGATATATTAAGTGTGATGCATACCTGTGGGATGTATAACTTTGCTGGTGAGTGGGCTTATAAAGTGGGAATTCCGGCAAAAAGCGGCGTTTGTGGCGGAATTATTGCTGTTGTTCCAGGTCAGATGGGGATTGGTGTGTTCTCACCGTTGCTAGATGCGCGGGGTAATAGTGTGCGGGGAGTGAAGGTGTGCGAGGAACTGTCCCAACGGTTGGGGTTGCATCTGTTTGACTGTTCTAAGGGGTGAGAATTACATCATAAGTACCCAAGCAAAATTAATTGTACATATTGATGGAAAACAAAAATGTCTGTATTCCTTACCTATTCCCTATTCCCTCTTCTAACTAGAAAATTTATTTTGCACGACTACTTATATATATAGATGGGGGTGGGAGGATGACCGAGTCAACCAAATATTTTCTCCTACTTCCACCAGAAAGGAGACATCTTTGACGGAGACAACCAGTCTGATTTACTCTATCCTCAAGGGACAAAGGGAGATAAGAGGCAAGCTTGTTTACAATTAAAATTGCTTTAATTAGTGAAGTTATTAGTTAGATAGATATAAGTTTGAAACATTATGAATCAACCTATTCTGCAATTTATCGTTACTCAAAATTATAAAAATTTGTCTTTACCACCGCCAATAGAGGTAGCTGAACTCAATATTGTCATAGGTTCTAATGGTTCAGGTAAGAGCAATTTTATTAGTTGTTTGAAATTTTTGAAAGATTGTTTAACTACTATTCCTGATGAAAGTCGTGGTGTTAGTAGTTTTGAGGATGCCGTTAGCAAAATTGGGACTGATAGAATTTTAGATAATAGTGTTGAAAGTCCTGCTATTATCAATTTTTCATATTGTTTTTCTCAAAGATTATCAAATGAGCCGCTTCATGAAAAATTTAACACAATGCTTACTTTGACTCTTTTTGTGGACAGAAAGAAAAATAAAATAATTATTTCTCAGGAGTTTTTTTTTATTGGGCAAGATTTAAATAAATTGAATTCACCACCTTTTTACTATTATAAATTTCATGATAGAGAAGTTGGCAAAGGTGCTGTATCAGTTTATAATCTTCCTGGACAAAATTCAGGAACACACCTTGAAGGTTTAGATAATATACCCACCAATTCTTTAGGTATAACTATACTGCCATGATTGCTTGATGATAGCCAATATTCACCTGAAAATACACCTGCTTACAGAACCAGAAGAGTGTTAGTAGAATTTATTTCCAACTGGCAATTTTATAATGCCAATAATATGGATTTAAATCAAATTAGAACTTCAGAACCCAAAAAAGGAGCAAGTGATATTTATTTATCTACATCTGGGGATAATTTACCCTTAGTTTTAGAAAATTTAATTCAGGAAGATATCGACTTTGAAGATAGTATTAACCAAGCTATGAAGTCGATATTACCTAAAACTCGTCGTCTTCGTTCTATCCGTTCTGGTCGTTTATCTTTAACTGTAGAATGGTATTTTGAAGATAGCAAAGAACCATTTTATTTGAGTGAAATGTCAGATGGAACTGTGAGAATGTTATGTTGGGCTACTATATTGCATTCTCCTTTACTACCTTCATTGTTAGTCATTGATGAACCAGAATTAGGTTTGCACGTTTCATGGATGCCAATTTTAGCAGAATGGATAAAACGAGCAGCAAGAAAAACCCAAGTTATTATTACCACACATAGTCCTGATCTATTAGATCATTTTACAGATTGTTTAGAGAATGTTTATTGTTTTTACTCTCAAGATAAAACGCATTTTTCCATGAAAACACTTTCTCAAGAAATGCTTGATGAAAAACTAGAAGAAGGATGGCAATTAGGTGATTTATACCGCGTTGGTGATCCTACTATTGGAGGATGGCCGTGGTAGTATGGGTTTTTGCTGGTGGTGGTGAAGCTGAAGTTAGAGGACTAATTCCTTTTTTAGAAAAAAATTTTCCTGGTTGTAAATTTGAACGCAAAACACCAGTGCTTCAAAAACCAGGACCTAAACCTGGGAAAGTAAGTGGTTATGGTAAAACAGGTAAAAGTTTAATTGCTCAAATTAGTAAAGAACTACCTATTGCCTTAAAAAATGAACCAAATAAATGTGACTTAATTTTAGTGTTTGACGATTTAGATTGTCGAAATGCAATTGAACAAAGAGAAAAATTTTTAGAAGCAATATCGAAAATACCTGAATGTGCTGATATAGAAAAATTTGTTGGTTTTGCTGCACCTGAATTAGAATCTTGGATTATTGCAGATTGGAATAACTCCATAGCTAAACATCCAGATTTCAGAGGTAGACATGAAAGGATGCGTTGGTGGTTAAGTACACAAAGGAATGTTATTTTTGATAATCCTGAATCGTTTAGTGAGTATGACCCAAAAAGAGATTGCTGTCAAGAAAAGCTATCAGAATCATTAATTGAGTCAAGCATCCTTGAAGAGTTTGATAGTAATTCAACACGATTTTCTAAAGGGTTACACACTCCTTTACTTTTATTAGAAATACAACCTAATGAATTGCAGAGAAAATTACCTTTATTCCGAGAACTCTATAACGATCTTAATAACTTTTGCAGTTCTTCTTAAAACTTAATGGGAAATAAATTTAGGTATTTTTGAATGACATTAAATATTTATCCGACATCATCCGCAATTGTTAAACAAGAACAGACTTAGAAAAGTTATCATTCATCCCTGCTTCTAAACTATCAATGTTTTACTAATCGCTTTGAATGTATACGCTACCAATTCTGGAAATTTTTCTAGACTAGATTTTTAGCCGTTAAATACTATACCATCTTTATGAAGATGTGAAAACAAAAACGAGATGAGACTGGCTGAAAACATAACAATTGATTGGGTTTTAGTAAATACCTGTTTACAGTTTGCTATTTGGGGATTTTGCTCACTGTTACTAGCAGAAATCATCAGAGATACTTACCATGCTTTGTGTCACCAAATCAACTGGCTAGGTAAATTGCATAATAAACATCATGCAGCTTACCGTCGGGATTTAACTTTGGTTTCTCAAAAAGCTTATTTAGATTCTCAGTTGTATCACGATATTGTTGAGTCAGTGATACTGGTAGTTTTATTAACAATCATCGCCTTAGTTGTTCAGCAATGGGGATTATGGTTGGGAGTTGTCTATGCGGTAACATTCCTGTATGGTGCATCTGTGCGCTATTTCCAAGGGACAATTGAGACAGACTATAACCATTTACCTGGTCCATTAGAAACTATTCCCTCCGTTTGGTTTGTGAACAGAACCTATCATTGGCGACATCATTTTGATGATGTTGATGCTTATTATAGTGGTGTTTTTTCTTTGGTGGATAAAATCCTCGGAACAGGACTTTCTCTGAAAGGTAAAACCGTTGCTATAACTGGTGCTTCAGGCGCTTTAGGACAAGCATTACTCGAAGAATTACTTAAGCATAATGCTAAAGTCATCGCCTTAAGCACTAATCCTAATAAAATACAGGCACAGACTGGATTAAAAGTGCTTTCTTGGGAGTTAGGTAATGAAGAGAAACTAGAAGCAAGCCTCAAGAAAGTTGATATTTTAATTATCAATCATGGCGTGAATGTTTATAGCGATCGCACTCCAGAAGCGATTTACAATTCCTATCAAGTTAACACTTTTTCTGCATTGCGATTAATAGATATCTTCTCTACAACTGTCACAGGACCTGATGCCAAAGCAACGAAAGAAATTTGGGTTAACACTTCTGAAGCGGAAGTTTCACCAGCATTGAGTCCTTTATATGAACTCAGCAAAAGAACTTTAGGTGATTTAATTACCCTCAAGCGTTTAGATCAAGTTTGTGTAATTCGCAAATTGATTTTAGGGCCTTTCAAGAGTCAACTAAATCCTTATGGTGTGATGTCAGCATCGCAAGTAGCGCGGGGAATTTTGTTTTTAGCTAAACGGGATTTTAGGAATATTATTGTGACGATAAACCCGCTGACTTATTTATTGTTTCCCATCAAGGAATTTAGTAATTGGTTGTACTATCGCATTTTTAGTAAGTCAGTAAAAAGTGAATAATTGTGTAGAGTGGGCAATTATGCCCACCATTTCTTATATTTAAGTACGTGCTTTTAGTATTGGGATTTTATTGTTGATAGTTAATAGCTTTTGTAATTTATCTAAGTGCCAAGAATACATTCTTTTTGAACATCAGTGAGATTTTGTGCAAGTAAAAGTAAATTTTTATAAGGTAAAGAAGAAGACCCATAAAATGAATACTTTTTTGACCTGGGAGTGTAATCAAAAAAAATGCTAAATCTATCTGCAACTACAGGGATTTTACCACGATGAAAAATGCTATCCGTAGCAGCAAAAATAACTGTCCCAGCAGCACCCAGACATGATTTGTAATTTGTAGCAGATGTAACCTCTTGCATGGTTTTATCAAGAATATAGCCGGATGTATATTTAAAAGTTTTTGCTATTTCTGAGGTTAAAGACGGGGGAATATATTGAAAAGGTCCGTTATCTTCATCCATATCATGTAAATAAACAATAATTTTGATGATCTTTCTGGCTTCTTTATCTAGATGCCATAATCTTGAGCCTTTTTCTAATTGATTGGCAATATCTCTCCGAAAATATACACCATGATAAGTTACAGGTAGACCAATAAAATGTTCAACAATATTGAGTAATCGTTCTTCTAGTCCCCACCAATAAATTTCTGGGTAATCCATAATTTGCTGATAACTAGCATGAATAACAAATTGATGATTATCTCCAGCAATAGGTTTAGGTATTTGGGGTATAAGCTTTTGTGCTGCTTCGATAAATTGAGGAGTAGATGCAATTGCTAAATCTGCCAATGAAGTCATAAAAACACCTTCTTGTTTAATTTTTTCGACTATTTCTAAGTCCTTCTTGGCAAGATTTGGTAGATGGGGAATATATTTTTCCACATCTGCTTGATAAGCAAGTTCACTTTGATAGTTTATAAAGGGAATTGTATCAAGAGTTTTTAATATTTTGTTTCGTGTTTTTTGCAACAAAAAATTATACATCATAGGATTATATATCGTACCCAGTAAGTATGTGTTTTTCTAATATCTACTATTGAATTTAGTTTGTATCACAATAGCTACTTAAAGAAGTTTCCACAATCTTTCTGTAGATATAATTTTCAGCATGATGACAATTTAAGTGTTGGATGATAACAGGCACTGATCACAAAATATAGTTTATGCCAAGCTGCGCTACAGATAGTAACAACTTTCAGTAAAAAACTTTTTAATTTTGTTACCTGTCATCTGCTATGTGGAGGATAATTTTGTTTTAAAAATTCCTCTGCTTCTCTTCTATTTTTAATTACTCCATCTACAGTAGCAGCCAGCAAATTATCCAGTATAATTTTAAATATAGGACTCGGCTTATAACCCAATTGCTTTAAATCATTACCATTTAACAGCGGTTGAATATTTACTAAAACTGTTAAATAATGCCAAATCTTACGCCTAATTAATCGCGGACTTTGTACAGCAATTAAAACTAAAGTTTCTAAATCAAAATGTCTCAATAAATGTAAAATTTGACTAGGAAGCTCACAGTTAGGTAATGATTGCATCACCTGAGTTTTGATTTCCGATAATTTCTTTAATCTAGTAATACTATCATCAGGCAATTGCAGATTTTTTGATACTTTGGCACGATATTTTGGTTCTAAATTGGCAATTAAAACTTCTAGCCGCATTTGCCAAGGAATTAAAGTATTTTGCTGGTTTTCAAATCTTCTTAGACAGCGTTCTAATAAACGTAATTGCTGTAAAATTTCCGCGTTCAATGTGAGGCTATTATGAATACATTGTAACGCTCCTAAATCAGATAATAAATGTAAGGCTGATAGCCAATATGATGCTTCCAGAATATTTTTTAGTTCTGCTTTTAACCGAGTTTGCAAAGCAGGTGTTCTGGTATTTTCTTGGGAGGTGCGGTCATAAACACCGCTATTAATTGCATAGCGGATATATTCTTCTGTTTGCTGTTCAATTTTAAAACCAAAGCGCACTGCAAAACGAACACCACGATAAATCCGAGTAGGATCTTCTATAAAACTATTAGCGTGTAAAATGCGAATTTGCTGGGCTTGTAAATCTAATAATCCCCCAAAAAAATCTAATAATTCACCACTACGGGGAGAGGTTAATCTTAATGCCATTGCATTAATAGTAAAATCTCTTCTATATAAATCTTGACGAATTGAACTAGCTTCCACTTCCGGGTTAGCTGCGGGATAAGGATAAAATTCGGTTCTAGAAGTGGCAATATCTACCCATAAGGAATCTAATTCTGGGTCTTTATGCCATAGTAAAGCAGCAGTTTGAAATGCACCATGAATTTCTAAACGGGCATTTTTATAAATTTGTTGGAGTGCTTTTGCTAATTCCACTCCTGCACCAACATCTGCTGCTTGATGAAACCCGTCAACAACCAAATCAATATCATTAATCATTAATGTGCCTGTTGCTGTTCCTGCTAATAACAAGTCCCGCACTGCACCACCAACTAGATAAAGATGCCAACCGCGTTTTTCTGCTGCTTGAGAAGCTATATTTAATAGTTGCCAAAGTTGAGGTAGAAGACGTTTTTCTAACTCCAGGTTGAGTCTTAAATCCTGAAAATTATTTTGAATTTTGAAGTTTGCTAGTGCAGAACCTCTAAAGGAGGCATTTTGAATTTCTAGTTGATGTAATTCCCTTAAAACATCAGTACGAGTGACAATACCAACTAAATTTTCATTTTCTAAAACTGGTAGTCTGCCAATATCATAAGTTACCATCAAAGACTCGATTTGTGGCAAAGTTGTATCTGGTGTAATTGTCTTTAAATTTGTTGTCATGTAACCTTTAACTGGTGCATGACTAAAGCCGTGATGTAAGGCAATATCTAAATCTCTTCTAGAGATGATCCCTACTAATTTACCTTGATTATTAACAACGGATAATCCAGAATGCCCATAACGGAGTAAAATTCTTTGAGCTTCATAAATTGTGGTTTCTGGTCGAATGGTACGCACAGGAGAAGACATTAAATCTCTCGCTGTGGGAGGATGGGGAATTTGCGCCTTTAATCCATCTAATAATTGCTGTAAAATTGCTTGTGAATCATGGGTGCGAATATTTAAAGATGCAGCTTGGGAATGTCCACCACCACCAAAAGGTTGAAATAGTAAATTAAGATTTGTGTGGTGAATTTGCGATCGCCCAATTACAGTTAACCGCAATTCATCATCATCTAAAGGATATTCATGTACCAAAAGTATGGCATCAATTTCTGTTAACTCCACCAATTCTGACGCTAAACCTGATAAACCTGGTACAAATTCATCAGTTCTCAGTGTCACCCACCCAATGGTATATCCGCGTAAACACAGATATTCTAAATTTTCCAGAGCTTGAGTTAATAATTGTTGCAACTGCGGCGATAAACCCGGATCACGGTAAGTTGAAATTACAGATAAACTTGCCCCCTGCTGCATCAACCAAGCCAAAGCTAAAGCATCTCTGGGTGTAGACTGGCTGTATGTTAACGAACCTGTATCCACGTGAATACCCAAAGCCATCACAGTTGCTTGGGCAGAAGTGAGAGCAATATGGCGTTTTTGCAGTTCTTCCACCATTAAAGTCGTCGTTGCGCCCACCCGGTCAACATATAATTGCGTAGTGGGAATATCACCATCTTGTCCGAGATGATGGTCATAAACTATGATTTCTTGCACATTGGGCAAATCAAACCATTCCGCAGCTTTACCCAAGCGATCGCGCTGTTGAGTATCCACCACCATTAAAGAACGAATTTTGTCAGGATTAACAGAACGCCTTTCAATCAAAGAATATTCATCTCGATGTAAAGCCAGAAAATCCCGCACAGGTGGATGCGCTCCCCCAGTTAGCACAATCTTACTCCCTGGCTTGAGGCAAGTTAACCCCACCGCAGCACCAAGAGCATCAAAATCAGCAGTAGTGTGGCAAAGAATTAGATCCATAACAGAAAGAAAAGGGTGTAGGGGTGTAGGGGTGTAAGGGTGTAGGGTGTAGGGGAAAAACTTAATTTTTGCTTCTGCCTCTTGCCTCTTGCCTTTTGCCTTCTTCCACTGACAACTGACAATTGACAACTGATAATTGACCAACTGTTACAAACCGGACGTAAAATATTAATTGTTCAGAAGACCACAATTACAGGGGTCAATGAAAAACTCTGTCTGTCCATCATATAGTGACAGATTGAGGACAAATTACGATTTCGCCGTGTTGGGAAAAGTAAAAATGAGCATAGTATTCCAATTTGCTTTAGTATCTCTAGTTCTAATGTCTTTCGTCCTAGTTGTTGGTGTTCCTGTCGCTTATGCAACTCCTCAAAACTGGGTTGAATCTAAAAAGCTGCTTTGGGTTGGTTCTGGTGTTTGGATTGCCTTAGTGCTTTTAGTTGGTTTATTAAACTTTTTTGTGGTGTAGGCAACTGCTTAAAACAGGAACTAGCACATAACATAAACATTAGAGGAGCAGAAAAGCTAAAGTAAAAAGTCAGCGTGCCTTTTTGCTGAACTGCTTTCCTGCTCTTCTATATTGAACACAGAAAAATGTATTGGCTAAGAAGTTATAGTTATAAGAGGCAGTCATGGCAGTTTTTGAGGGAACATTTACTCAAACAGAGCCTTTAAAGTTTGCGTTGGTGATTGGTCGATTTAATGACTTAGTTACAGTCAAGCTTTTAGAAGGATGTCAAGATTGTCTAAAGCGTCACGGTATAGATCCCGATCCTCAAGGCAATCAAGTAGATTATGTTTGGGTTCCAGGAAGTTTTGAAGTTCCTACCGTAGCTCGCCAGTTGGCACTCTCCCATCGTTATGATGCCATAATTTGCTTGGGTGCGGTGATTAAGGGACAAACGCCCCATTTTGATTATGTATCTGCTGAAGTAGCTAAGGGTATTGCTGCTGCAAGTTTTCAAACGGGAGTACCTGTGATTTTTGGCATTCTGACAACAGATACGATGCAGCAAGCATTAGAACGGGCAGGGATTAAAAGTAATCACGGCTGGGATTATGCTATGAACGCCATAGAAATGGCTAGTTTGATGCGTCAATTACGCCCTAGTCTAGCAGAACCTTTAGAGTAGGGTGTGGGGTGTAGGGTGTGGGGTGTAGGGTGTGGGGTGTAGGGTGTGGGGTGTAGGGTGTGGGGTGTAGGGTGT
>NZ_LUFH02000151.1 GCF_001586785.1 Sphaerospermopsis aphanizomenoides BCCUSP55 | reverse complement strand
TTATATCAGATATACAAACAATGATGGTTTCTTTGTAATCTTTCATTGTTCATCTTTACTGATTAACGATTCTCTATTCCCTTTTACATATTCCCTATTCCCTATTCCCTATTCCCTATTCCCTATTCCCTATTCCCTATTCCCTATTCCCTATTCCCTATTCCCTATTCCCTATTCCCTATTCCCTATTCCCTATTCCCTATTCCCTATTCCCATGACCAATGACCAATAAGCGATTATTAATTATAGATGACGAAGAAAGAATCCGCGAATTAGTACAAGCTTGTTTAGAAGATTTAGGTGGATGGGACACCGTGACAGCTGCATCTGGAGAGGAAGGGTTAAAAATTGCCCTGAAAGAACCTGTGGATGCGATTCTACTCGATTTGTCTATGCCTGACATGGATGGTTTGACAGTATATAAACAACTTCAGGCCAATTCAATTACTCAATTAATACCAGTAATTATACTTACAGCGAAAGTTTTACCCAGTGAGCGCAGCCGTTTTGTCAAAACGGGCATTGCTGGCATTATTAGCAAGCCATTTCAACCTCTGACCATTTGCCAAGAAATTGCTAAAATCCTGGGATGGTAATTTTTGTAAAAATTTGTAAAGAAATTTCTATCTTTATTAGTTCTTTATTTTTTTGACTTAACTTTGTACAGCGGTAGCTAAGAATAAATACTTATTTGTACTTACTACTACAGGGGATTTAACTATAAGGTATTTAACCATTTCGGTTAAACGTCTGTTAACAAGGTGTCCTATCACGACGAATTCCGCCCATCAATTCAGATTTCGGCCGCAAATTGTTGATGAAAAATAAACGACTATTGATTATAGATGACGAAGAAAGAATCCGCGAATTGGTACAGATTTGTTTGCAGCAGTTAGGTGGATGGGACACCATAGCTGCTGATACAAGTAAAGATGCTTTAGAAATAGCTAAAGCACAATTTGTTGATGCGATTTTGCTTGATGTGTCTATGCCTGATATGAGTGGTCTAATAGTATACGAAGAGTTACAGGCTAATCCGCACACTCAATCAATACCGATAATTCTGTTAACCGCGAAAGTTTTACCCAGCGATCTCACCCGTTTTGCCCAAATGAAAATTGCTGGCATCATCACTAAGCCATTTAAAGCTCTCACTCTTGCCCAAGAAATTGCTCAAATTCTTGGTTGGGATGACAAATGTTAAAAATTTTATAAATAAATTCCTGTCTTTATCAGTTCTTTATTTTTTTAGTTTACCTTTCTTGAGTAAAGGTAAACATTTTACACATCCCTAGAAAAACATACTTATACAAATATAAGCAAATATTATTAGATTTGATGTAACACTTTTAAAAAGTATGGCTATTAATGAAACATTTGATTTAACAAACTGCGATCGCGAACCAATTCACATTCCAGGGCTGATTCAGCCCCACGGGGCTTTACTGGTTTTGCAAGCCGACACTTTCCAAATCATTCAGGTGAGCAGCAACACATTAGAAATACTAGATGTACCACCTGACCAATTACTAGGAACATCACTACTAGATTTACTGGATAGTAAGCAAATTGAGTTGATTCAGCAATGCTTAACCAGAGATTTTGAGAGTGTCAATCCCCTGAATATTACTATCAAGCATAGTGATGAATGTAAACATTTTAATGGAACTGCCCACGGTTGCAATGACCTAATTATTTTAGAGTTAGAACCAAAACAATGTGAGCAGACAACAGACTTTGTGGACTTTTACCAACAGGTGAGAGGTATCATTACCCAGATTCAGAAAGCATCCAGCCTGTCAGCAATGTGTCAATCAGTTGTCAAAGAAATCAAAGAAATCACAGGCTTTGAGCGCGTCATGGTTTACCGATTTGATACTGACGGGGCAGGAAGCATCATTGCTGAAGATACAGATCAAGAACCCCCCTATTTTGGCTTACGCTATCCGGCTTCTGACATTCCCAAGCAAGCCCGACAGCTATATACAATTAACTGGTTGCGGTTGATCCCAGATGTGAATTATCAACCTGTAGTTTTAATTCCTGGTAATAATCCCCTGACAAACCAACCTGTGGATTTAAGTTTATCGGTCTTGCGGAGCGTTTCTCCTCTGCATATCGAATACTTACAAAATATGGGTGTAACTGCTTCCATGTCTATCTCTTTGATCCAAGAGCAAAAGCTGTGGGGATTGATTGCTTGTCACCACACTTCACCCAAGTATATTCCTTATAACATCCGCACAGCTTGCGAGTTTATTGGCCAGGTCATGTCTATAGAACTGGCCAATAAAGAAGCTAGTGAGGATAGTAACTACAAAATACAGGTAAAATCACTACAAGCTGAATTTGTCGAAGCCTTATCTCAAGCCCACACATTCCTAGATGGAATCGAGACAATAGGCGATCAGCTGCTGAATCTGGTGAATGCTACGGGAGCAGTAATATGCAGTGATAAGAGATACATTCGCATTGGTGAAACCCCGTTAGAAGCAGAATGTCATGATTTATTGAATTGGATTAAACCCCATCTGCATCACAACGTATTTACTACACAATCCCTGTCGAAAGATTACCCAGCCGCAGAGTCATATAAAAATATCGCTAGTGGGGTATTAGCCTTAGAGATTTCTCAAGTTCACCAGAATTATATTCTCTGGTTTCGCAAAGAGGTGATTCAAACCGTGAATTGGGGGGGCAACCCAAACAAACCTGTAGAAGTAGTATCAGATGGTGATGTGCGAATATCGCCGCGTAAATCCTTTGCATTATGGCAGGAAACAGTACAAGGCTGTGCTTTACCCTGGAAACGCTGCGAATTGGAAGCCATAGTTGAATTACGTAGCTTAATTGTCGGTGTTATTTTACGTCAAGCCGATGAATTGGCATTGATGAATTTTGAATTGCAACGCAGTAATGAAGAACTTGATTCTTTTGCCTATATTGCCTCCCATGACCTGAAAGAACCATTGCGGGGTATTAACAACTACGCCAATTTCTTAATGGAGGACTATGAAGAAGTCTTGAATAAAGATGGAGTAGAGAAACTACAAACTCTGGTGCGTTTGACTCAACGCATGGAGGATTTGATTAATTCACTCCTGTATTTTTCCCAATTGGGTCGCGTTGATCTGCTGAATCAAAATATAAATTTGCATGAGTTAGTGCAGCAGGTAATTGCCACATTAAATATTGCCCGTCCCGATAGTAACGTTGAGTTTCGCATTCCTCAAACCTTGCCAGTTATTCAGGGTGATCGCGCTCAAATCAATGAATTGTTTACGAATCTGCTCACTAATGCTATTAAATACAACAACAAACCCGAAAAATGGCTAGAAATTGGCTATATAAAACAGCATGAACAACAAGAACATTCATCCGTACCAGTTAACTCTTTCATCTTCTATATCCGCGATAACGGTATTGGTATTGAGCAGCAACATCTCGACAAAATTTTTCAGATATTCCGCCGTTTACATGGACGAGACGAATTTGGCGGTGGAACTGGAGCCGGGTTAACCATTGCCCGGAAAATTGTAGAACGGCATGGAGGTCGAATTTGGGTAGAATCTGTTCTTAATAAAGGTAGTACCTTTTACTTCACCCTCTCGATGACAGCAAACAGATGATTGACAGTTCACCTTCTTTATGCAAGCAAACACCACTGCTGCTAGTCGTGGAAGACAGCAACGAAGATTTTGAAGCACTGCAACGGCTAGTGAACCGATTGCCTTTGGTGCTACCCTCTGAGCGATCGCCCATTATTGTTCCCATCAAACGGTGTGTTAATGGTAACGAAGCACTAGCATTTCTTTACCGGACTGGGCAATATGCTGGTCTTGAGTCTGGTTCCTATCCTAGCCTCATTATCCTGGATCTTAACTTACCAGGAACTGATGGCAGACAGATACTACGCCAAATCAAACAAGACTGTCATCTCAAAACCATCCCTGTTGTCATCTTCACCACTTCTAATAACCCAAAAGACATCAATGAGTGCTACCAATACGGAGCTAATAGCTACATTGTTAAACCCATAGATTTCACTAGATTAAAACATGATATTCAAACAATTCTAGATTATTGGTTTGCAGTCACAACCCTACCTAATTGCTTAGACGAGGCAGGAGTCAGGAGAGCAGGGGAGCAGGGATAATATTGATATTTCTCTTGCCTTTTGCCTCTTGCCTCTTGCCTCTTACCAATTACCAATTACCAATAATCACCCATTACTAGCAACTTGAGTTGGAGTATTATGAGACAAAAACAATCTACCGTTCTGATTATTGAAGATTCGCCCGAAGATCGGGAACTTTACCGCCGCTATTTACTGCGTGATAGTGAATATTCATACACCATCCTGGAGGCAAAGCAGGGAAAGCAAGGTCTAGAACTATGGCAGCAGCAACAGCCAGATGTAGTATTACTAGATTACCGTTTGCCAGATATGGATGGACTGGAATTTCTCAAAAAATTGCGGTTGCAATTCACGAATGTACAAATTCCGATCATTATCTTAACTGGACAGGGAGATGAAGCGATCGCAGTTCAATCCCTCAAAAATGGCGCTCAAGATTATTTAGTCAAAGGTAAACTCACCGTTCCTAAACTTTGTCAAGCTATTCATAGCGCGTTAGAAAAAAATCAATTAATCAAACAACTGCGGATGCAGCAGCAACAACAACAAATTTTAGCTGCCATTTCTCTGCGTATTCGTCAGTTCTTCCGTTTAGATGAAATTCTCCAAACAACTGTACAAGAAGTCCGGGAATTGCTGATAGCAGACCGAGTGATAGTGTACCAGTTTCACCGTGATATGAGTGGTGAAATTGTAGCTGAGTCCGTACTACCTCAATGGACACCCACTCTCAACTGTCAAATTGAAGATACCTGCTTTCGAGAAAATAAAGGCATAGCCTATCGTCACGGTAAAATTCTGGCTATTACTGATATTTATCATGCAGGATTAACAGACTGCCATATTCAGTTATTAGAAAAATTTGAAGTTAAAGCTAATCTAGTAGTACCAATTTTGCTGAATCAAGAACTAAATGATCAGCAAAATTCTAGCCAAGAACTTTGGGGATTACTAATTGCTCACCAGTGCAACAACACCCGTGAATGGCAACCAACTGAAATAGATTTACTCCAACAACTATCTGTACAAATTGCTGTAGCTATCAAACAAGCAGAACTGTATGAAAATCTCCAAAAGTTGAATGCTTCTCTAGAAACCAAAGTAGAAGAACGAACTCAAGAACTAGAAGCGAGTGAGCGAAAATTCCGGGCTATATTCAATCAGAGTTTTCAGTTCACAGCACTGCTAACCACCGAAGGAATTTTACTCGAAGCCAACCAGACATCCTTAATTTCTGGCGGTTTAAAACTAGAAGATGTGATCAATAAACCATTCTGGGAAGTTTACTGTTGGACAATTTCCAGTGCTACTCAAGAGCAATTAAAACAAGCGATCGCCCGTGCAGCCCAAGGGGAATTTATTCGCTATGAAGTAGATATATTATGTATTGAAAATCAGATCATTACCATAGACTTTTCCATTCGTCCCCTCAAGGATAAATTTGGAAAAGTGATATTACTCATCCCGGAAGGCAGAGATATTACAGAGCGTAAACAAGCTGAAACAACCCTAAAAATACAAGCCCAGATTCTCAATGAAATTCATGATGCCGTAATTTCTACAGATATCAACGGCATTATTCAAACCTGGAATCATGCCGCCCAAACAATATATGGCTATACTGCCACTGAAGTGATCGGCCAACACATTGGTTTACTTTATATCTCAGAAGAATTACCAAAAATAAGCGAACTGGTGTTCCAACCGCTATTAAAATATGGAAATCATGAAATTGAATTACCCAATCGCACAAAATCAGGAAAAGAGATATATATTAGCTTGCGGCTGTCCGTGATGCGAGACGAGCAAGGTAACATTATTCGTCTCATTGGCTGTTCTAATGATATTACCAAACGCAAGCAAGCAGAAAGAGCATTACAGCAACTCAACCAAGAACTAGAAAATAGAGTTGAGAGACGTACCGCCGCCTTACGAGAAAGCGAACAACGGTTTGCAAATTTAGCTGCCGCCGCACCAGTAGCCATTTTCCGTTTTGATTTAGATGGTAACTGTGTCTATGTGAATGATTACTGGTCGAAAATGATGGGTAGAAAAGCTGAATTAGCATTAGGTCAAGGTTGGCTAGAAACCCTACATCCAGACGACCGAGAGCGCCTTCACCAAGAATACCAACAAGCATTACAAACAACCTTCACAAGAGGAGAAACCTATCAAAATGAAGCCAGAAGTGTCAAACCAGATGGCAGTATTATCTGGTTTTACTGTCAAGCCGTAGCCGAAACCGATAGCAATGGCAATATAATTGGCCAGATTGGCACACTTACAGATATCACCACCCGAAAAAACGCTGAAATTGCTCTGCGTGAAAGTGAAGAATTTAACCGCAGCATCTTTGAAAACAACGCCGACTGTCTCAAAGTTTTAGATACAGATGGCAAAATCATTTCCATGAACCAACCAGGAATGGTGTTAATGGAAGTTGATGACTTTGACCAAGTGTATGGTCAGGAATGGGTAACATTTTGGCCAGAACCATATCAGTCAGCAGCTATTCAATCCGTCGAAACTGCAAAAAGCGGAAATGTCGGTCGTTTCCAAGGATTTTGCCCAACTGCCAAGGGAACACCAAAATGGTGGGATGTCTTGGTTGCTGTTGTACCTGACTCAGAAGGAAAACCACTGCGTCTGATCGCTACTTCCCGTGATATCACAGTTAATAAACAAGCAGAAAAACAACTGCAAAACCTCTCAGATCGATTACAACTAGCAATTAAATCTGCTCAATTAGGTATCTGGGATTATGACTTTATCAGCAACTCCCTAGTTTGGGATGACCGAATGTATGAGATTTTTGGAGTTTCTCCTCAGAATTTTGACTCAACAGAGGAAGCTTATGAAAAATTTGTACAACTTATTCATCCTGATGATAGAGTTACTTTCTACGCAAATTTTCAACAAGCTATTGAACTCAATCAAGAACTCGATATAGAATTTAGAATTATTTGGCCTAATGGCTCAATTCACATAATTAAAGGCTATGGAATCATTCAGCGCAATTCCCAAGGCCAACCTCAACGGATGATCGGTATTAACTTTGATATTACTGAACGCCGACAAGAAGAAATAGAAAATCAACAACTCAAAGAACGTTTAGAATTTGTCCTCTCAGCCAGTCCAGCCGTTATTTACACTTGCCAAGCATCTGATAACTTTGATGCCACCTTTCTCAGTAGCAATGTTGAGAAAATTCTTGGTTATACAACAGAAGAATGGTTAGCACAACCAAATTTTTGGTTGAGTCACATTCACCCAGAAGACTTATCGCTAGTTGTGGCACAACTATCCCATCTTGATGACTTGGAATATCACCTCCACCAATATCGCTTTCTGCATAAAAATGGTAATTATCTTTGGATAGAAGATAAGTTTCACCTGGTGCGAGATCAAGCCGGAAAACCTGTAGAAATTATTGGTTATATTGCCGATATCACCGAAAAGCAAGCCGCACTTCAAGAACGTGAACTAGCCCAATTAGCTTTGCGAGAAAGTGAAGAACGTCTCATATTGGCACTAGAAGCTTCTGGAGATGGATTATGGGACTGGAATATCATCACTAATGAACTCTATCTCAGCCCTCAATGGGTAGAAATGCTAGGCTTTGAAGTTGGGGAGTTACCTAGTCATGTCAGTACATGGGAAAAATTAATTCACCCAGAAGATCAGCCTTATGTGCAACAAAAGCTCAATGCCCATCTGCAAGATGCTTCTTGTGATTACAGACTCAACTATAGATTTCAAACTAAAGCAGGTTCATATAAGTGGATTGCGAACTATGGTAAAGCTGTAGTTCGAGACGCACAAGGAAATCCCTTGCGGATGACAGGCACTCATCGGGACATTACCGAAACCAAAAATGTGGAATCACAACTACGCCAAACTAATGAAAGATTAGCGATTTCTAATGAAGAACTTGCCCGTGCTACCCGTCTGAAAGATGAATTTCTGTCCAATATGAGTCATGAACTACGTACTCCCCTCAATGCAATTTTGGGTATATCTGAAGCATTACAAGATGAGGCATTTGGGGTAATAAATGAGAAACAAAAACGAGGTGTGCAAACTATTGAGCGTAGTGGAAAACATTTGTTGGAATTAATTAACGACATCTTGGATTTATCCAAAATAGAAGCTGGTCAAATGAAATGTGACTATGCTCTGATAGGCATCAGTCCCCTTTGCCAGTCTAGTTTGAGCTTTATTAAACAGCAAGCCTTCCAAAAACGGATTCAGTTAGACTTGAAAATTGAACCTAATCTGCCAAACCTATTAATAGATGAAAGACGCATCCGCCAAGTTTTGATTAACCTGCTGAATAATGCTGTCAAATTTACACCAGAAGGCGGTCGGATTACTTTAGAAGTTACCCACACACCACCAGAATTGACAGCAGAGATAACATCCTGGCCAGATTTTATTCGCATTGCGGTAATTGATACTGGTATCGGCATTCCTTCAGAAAATCTCAATAAACTGTTTCAACCTTTCATCCAAATAGATAGTTCCTTAAATCGTAAATATGAAGGGACTGGTTTGGGGCTTGCTCTTGTGAAGCGGTTTGTGGAAATGCATGGTGGTAAGGTTGGTGTTACCAGTGAAATTGGTGTAGGTAGTTGTTTTACTGTTGATTTACCTTGTGCCAATATCTCTGCATCTGCGGCCAATGTAGTAAATGTAGAATCATCGCCGCAAAATTCCACTCCTATCAGCATAGTAGAGAATTCACCGCTAATTTTGCTGGCAGAAGATCACGAAGCTAATATTTTCACCATTTCTGGTTACTTAGAGTCCATAGGATACCGTCTTATCTTGGCACGCAACGGTCAGGAAGCAATTTCTCTGACTAAAGCAGAAGTTCCTGACTTGATTTTGATGGATATTCAAATGCCGGAAGTGGATGGTTTAGAGGCAATCAAGCAAATTAGATTAGATGCAAATTTGACACATATTCCTATCATCGCTCTGACAGCATTAGCTATGCCTGGAGATCAAGAAAAATGCTTACAAGCAGGAGCAAATGACTATCTTTCCAAACCTGTAAAACTCAAGCAATTGGCAACTATCATCCAACAGATTTTAGCATAAAAGGATAGTGGGAGCATCTCACTTCATCAGCATCCATTGGGATAGGTGCATTTCAGCCAGCCCGAATTAGGGGTCTTGTCAGATTTTGGTGATCCTGGTTGGGGGAAGGCAGAGGGCAGAGGGCAGAAGGCAGAAACTCTAGCACAATGGTTGAAAGCTCACCCTGGTGTCAAAGTCGTCTCACGAGACAGGTCAAAAGTTTATGAAAGTGGGATTCGTCAAGGAGCGCCTGAAGCCATTCATGTTGCAGACCGTTTTCACTTATTACAGAACTTAGCTGAAACACTTAACCAAGTTTTCGCTACACATCATCAAGCTCTTAAAACCGTCGATGAAGCACAAAATCTTTCATCAGTAACTCAAACTGACGGCATTGTTTCTAGCTCCTCCCTTGCCCAGAAAAATCAATAAAGGCAATGAGGAAAGAAAAACAATCCCAACGAAACGAAAGATGTCTGCATAAGAGAGAATTGCAGCTTGGGTATTAACCAATTGTGCAAGGGAAGCGATCGCCTGTTGTTGGGCAGTTGTGGCATCAGAACCTCGATTTAGAAACAGTCCTGTTAATTCATTTAGTCTTTGACTCGTTTCAGGGTCGTAAGGTGTGAGTTTTGCCAATAAAATAGCTCGATGAAAAGACTCCCGTTGATTAAGTAATGTCGTCAAAACAGCAATGCCGATACTTCCACCTAGCTGACGAGTTAGGTTGTAGAAACCAGATCCCGCCGATACATCTTGTTTGGGAAGAGAACCCAGACTAGCTAAACTCAGGGGTAGAAACATTAACACTGTGGTAGCCGTTATATAAAACCTACTCAAATCTACCTATCTGCCGATAGGCTGACTCTTGAGCGTCGTTTA
>NZ_LUFH02000150.1 GCF_001586785.1 Sphaerospermopsis aphanizomenoides BCCUSP55 | reverse complement strand
GGGTGTAGGGGGGTGGGGACTAGGGACTGGGGACTGGAAGGGACTGGGGACTGGGGAACAATTTTCCCCCTTGCTCCCTGCTCCCTGCTCCCTTTCCTCTTCACTGTCACCTGTCACCTGTTCCCTGTCACCTTCTTCTAACTGGCGATCGCTCGTTTGTAGGCTTCATCTAACACTTCTGATAGTGTAGGATGGGCGTGAACTAAATAAGCTAGGTCTTTTACAGATTGACGGTTTGCAACTGCGGCGGATGCTTCGTGAATTAAATCGGAAGCGTGTAAACCGAAAATATGCACACCTAAGACTTCACCTGTATCTTTACGGTAAATTACCTTAGCGATACCATCAGCATCATTTTCTGCCAACGCTTTAGAATTACCTTTGAAGTAACTCTTACTGGTAGCAATTTCAAAGCCTTCAGCTAAACCTAATTCTTGGGCGGCTGTTTCTGTTAAACCCACATAACTAACTTCTGGGTGGGTAAAAGCTGCGGCGGGAATACTGCGATAGTCTAATTTTTTGTCTTTACCAAGGATGTTTTCTACAGCAATGATACCTTGAGCGGAAGCCGCGTGTGCCAACATCATCTTACCGTTAGCATCACCAATGGCATACAGATGGGGAACTACTTCACCTGCTGAAAGTACGGACATTCCATCATTCACAGGGATAAAATTCCGTTTGTCGAGTTCCACACCCACAGATTCTAAACCGAGATTTTTGGTAGCGGGGATGCGACCTGTTGCTACTAAACAAGCATCAACTTCCAATACTTCTAAATCTTCTTTGGTTTGAAAATTTGCTAATTCAATTACTACGGGAGAACCAGGAATAATTCTTTTTGCGTATATTCCTACTTTGGTTTCAATATCACGGGGAGTAATTAAAACTCTTTCTGCCAGTTTAGCAATATCGCGGTCAAATCCTGGCATTAACACATCCAGGGCTTCAATCATTGTCACTTCACAGCCCAAAGCGGTGTAAACATCAGAAAATTCTAAACCGATGTAACCACTACCAATAATTGCGATCCAATTTGGTAAAGATTCTAACTTCACACCTTGGTCACTGGTAAAGACAGTTTTACCGTCTACTTCAATTCCAGGAGGAACAAAGGGAACTGAACCGGGGGAAAGAATGATATTTTGCGCTGTGATGGTTTTTTCACCGCTATCTGTAGTGACGGTAACTTTTTGCGAACCAGCTAATTTTCCCCAACCCCGGATGATATCAACTCCCAAGCGTTTGAGACTGTTGGTTAAGTCGCCTTGAATTTTCGAGACGAGATTATTAGCATGATTAGCGATCGCTTCTCGATCAAATTCTACATTACCGATTTGAATGCCCAAAGACTTGAGGTGGTGGGCGTTACGTAATTCCCGCACTCTTCCTGAAGCTGCTAACAGCGCCTTAGAGGGAATACAGCCCCGGTTAACACAGGTTCCCCCCATGTCTCCTGCTTCAATAATTGCTGTTTTCAGCCCGTAATGAACGGCGTGTAGGGCTGCGCCATGTCCACCTACACCCGCGCCAATAATCACTAAATCGTAATCAAATCCAGAACTCACGTTAATTTCCCCGTTTCTTTAACCTACTTATTTTTAACTTGATTTTCCCCCGCTAAAACAGTTCACTCGGTGCGTTAGTGTTCAGAATGGGGATGACTGTAGAATTATAGTTATATGTGGATGATGGGTTTTTGTTCACATTCAGACATTTTACCTGATTTCCCGATCATTGAGAATTGCGGCATAGCTGATGTGTTTAGTATTGGAAATATTTACAGTTTTTCAAACAATCGGGTTGGGGATAAGTAGAATTGCTACTCATTCAGATTATCTTCAGGTGGATGCCAACCAGCAGAAACCCATGCTTGTCTCACAGTCGCCGCGTAAATATTATTAAGTTGTAAGGCTACAACTGTAACACGACCACAGGCAGTTAATCCTATTATATGTGTGCCATTGTTAGTCCAAACAAAGTGATGTGACCATGTTTTTTGACGAGGATTAAATAATTTCACCTTCTGGTTACTAATGGGATCTAGTCCATCAGTTTGAGTGCCTTTATATCCGTTGCATAGTCTACAAGCCAGCCATAAATTTTCTTCATCATCAGTACCACCTTTAGCTTTGGGGATAATATGATCTATCTCTAAAATTCCCAAAACATACTTTTGTAGACTACGACAATAACCACATTGATTATTTGCTTGGTTTCGCACTCTTGCCCGGACTTCTTCAGAAATTTGACTATAACTCACGCATCTAACTCTTGAATTAATCCACGTTTTACAGCTTCACTTAATGCAGTGGCTTTTCTCAATAAACCTTCCTGATAAATTCGCATTAGTGTTACTAATTCAGAATTTTCTGATGCTGCGAGAAAACCAGCTTGTTGTCTGTCTAGCAACTCAGTCAAACGGCTATCTTCTTCAGGCTGCATTTGTAATTCTGTCAACTCTAAAACTTGCTGATCAGAAAGTGTTGATATGGGTTCAATGTTTGCCGATTCTTGGCTAATAGATGGGATAGAAAACTGGATAGTATCAACTAAGACGCTGGCTAAATCACGATTTGCTAAACGTGCGAATTTCTCGGCTTTTTGATAAACGTCATCTGGTAGAGTGATTGTAATTTGATTACTCATATTCTTAGATGTTTTTATTTGATATTTTGATTATAAAGTATTTCCCCTTAATTTATTATATGTTTACAATTTATGTTAAAAAATATCTTGTTTTTGCAATAATTCTTTACTTAATTTTTTGGTATTTACATCAAAACCAACATATAATTTAACGCAGCTAAAAGCCGAGTGACGCAGATAGAAAAACGATTACAGTAGCGTGTGTAAAGCTTTTCGAGTATGGCTTCGCTAAAGCGACAGCTTAACGCACCAATTTAAGCCATAAAATTAAAATAAAATTTATTTACCATGATCAAAAACCATTATTAATTATGTCCAGATTATTAGTCACCCAATATCAAACAGAAATTCAAAAAATCATCCAGTTTGGTGGTTCACGAAATGAAAAATCTATTCGTAGAGCTTTTGAAAATCTGTTAAATGAATACTGCAAAACTCGTGATTTTCTGGTTGTTGCTGAATTAGCTTATAAACTACCTAATGGTGAAGTCGTTTATCCAGATGGAATAGTTAAAGATGCTTTGCGGTTAGATTGGGGTTACTGGGAAGCTAAAGACACAAATGATAACTTAGATAAGGAAATTGAGAAGAAATTAAATAAAGGTTATCACAATAGTAATATTTTATTTGAAGATTCCCAAACTGCGGTTTTAATTCAAGGTGGTACGGAAACTCAGCGCGTATCTATGCAAGATGCAGACGCGCTAGATGGTATTATTAATAACTTTATAAATTTTGTCCGTCCTGAAGTGCGGGACTTTCGATCAGCGATAGAAATTTTTAAACAGGATATTCCCATTATCTTAGATTCTCTCAGAAATTTGATTAATGGTCAAGAGGGGAATAATAAATTATTTGAAACTGCGAGAAATAAGTTTTGGGAACTTTGTAAAAAGTCCATTTAATAGAATTATTGATGAGAGTTTGTAGCGTGAGTGTAGAGACGATGAATATTATTAAAGAAATGTCAGAATCAGGATAACCAGGATTTAAGGATGTACAGGATGAAATATCAAAAATTAAACGCAGATAAACGCAGATGAACGCAGATGGTTTTTAAACGTAAAATGTGGGTAAAAATGGGTGAATATCCGTAAGCATTCAGCTATCAGTAATCAGTAATCAGCTTGAACCTATAAGTAGATAGGTTTTTCATCAAATCAAAAGTTTGCCCAATTCCACAAGATACATTTACAGACTGGCATTTATGTTTGTTTTTTCAACATCTTGCTGACGGCTGAACGCTGATTGCTGAATACTTACAAATATCCATTTAATGCTGGAAATTCTACTGAAGTTTGAGTTTCATTACAACTCTTGAATGGTATACCTACTGTCACGGTAATATTTATTCAGTCCTGAAATTTCCACAGGCGTAGGCGTAGCCGATTTTAGTACCGCCCCATGTCTATTCCCCTTTTCAGTGAATTTACCATTCGCCGTCATGCCAACGCCAAATCTTTCCAGAAAGGAGAGGCATATTATGACGTGGGTGCTGTCATTTCTGTAACCCAACGTGGCAAGCTATTTCAGGCTGAAGTGGAGGGTAGTCAAGCGCAAATCTACCACGTCAATATTAGTTTAAAAGATGATGGCTTGACATTAGGTCGTTGTACCTGTCCTTACCATTTGGAAGGATGGTGTAAACATATTGTAGCGACGATGCTGGTTTGTGTGCGTCATCCAGAAATTATTGAACAGCGTCCTAGTTTAGAAGAATTGATAAATCGCTTAGATTATATTCAAACGCAAAAATTATTGCGAGAGTTGGTAGCAGAATATCCGCAAATATTAGAAGCGATTGATCAACAGGTGAGTTGGATGACAAATCCCATGCCTGTAGGCAAAGCAACCATACCTAAAAGTACCATTGATATAGCTCCTTTTTGTCAGCAAGTACGTCAGATTCTCCGGGATGGTGTGCGCTATTTAGAAGATGGCTATGAAGACGAATCTATTAACGAAGAATTGCAGAATTTAGTCCAAATTGCGGTAGATTATTGCGAACGTGGGGAAGGACATAATGCGATCGCAATTTTAGAAGCTATTACCGCTACCTGTGTGGAAAAATGGGATGAAGTAGCAGAGTACGGTGCAGAAAATGAGCAAATTGTCCAAGAATTAAATTACGCTTGGTCTGAGGCAATTCTTTCGACTGAACTTCACCCAGAAGAGAAAGTAGAAATCCAGGTCAATTTGGAAACATGGCAAAACGAATGGGATGCAGATTTTTCCATGAGTTTAGAAGCTTTGTATCAAGATTGGGATGAACCAGGATTGATTCAGGTATTGATGGGAAATGTCACTCCCAGAGGAATTTGGATGGGAGAAGTACCCGAATTTGCTGATGATTTGGCATTAGTTCGGTTGAAAATATTAGACAGACAAGAACGTTATCAAGAATATTTGTATTTAGCAGAAGCAGAAGGACAAGTTCAACATTATCTATCTATGTTAGGGCGTTTAGGTAAAGTTGAAGAAGCAATGCAAGCAGCCCAAACCCAGATGCAAACTATGGAACAGGCTTTTGCTTTAGCGAAAACTTTAGCAGAACAGGGGAAATTAAATCAGGCTTTAGAAATTGCTAAAACCGGATTAGATTTACCAGGAAATTGTGAGTTTCAATTGGCAACTTGGACAAGTGAGTTAGCAGATAAGTTAGGAGATAAGCAAGCTAATTTATTAGCAACTAAGATGATTTTAAAAGTTCAACCTTCATTAGCAGATTACCAAAAAATCAAACACTTGGCTGGTGAAGATTGGGAAAAAATGAAATCAGATTTAATCAAAATTCTCCACAATTATGGAGGTTGGGGAACAGAATCAGCCAAAGTAGATATATTTTTATCTGAAGGATTAATTGATGATGCCATCAAAATTGTTAAGGAACTGGATGCGTATCATAGTGATTTAATTCACAGAGTAATGACTGCTGCAATTCCTCATAATCCTGGTTGGGTAATTGCAAATGCTCGTCGTCGTGCAGATTTAATTATGGATGCAAGTAAGGCACAATATTATAGTGACGCAGTTGATTGGTTAAAGCAAGCACGAGCAGCTTATTTAGCATCTGGAAGAGAAGCAGATTGGGTGAAATATCGGGAAAAGTTAAAGCAGGTGCATGGACGTAAGCGTAAGTTGATGGGATTGTTAAAAGAACAGGGTTTGGATTGAGGAGAGTTGAATTTGATAAACTAGTTATTATAGATAGCCTAGTAAAGCCATGACTGAATCAGTGCAGTATATAACTAATACCTTGGGAGAGAGAGTAGGTGTGTTGTTAAATCTGGAAACATACCAACAGCTAACTAATTTCTCAGCAGATACTGAATTATTGATTGGTTTAAGTTTAGATGAGTTACAAGCTTTGGCAGAAACTTCTTTATCTGTTAAAAGTCAGATGGAACTAGATGAGTTATTAGTTAAAAATGCTGACAATCAGTTATCAAATGAAGAAATGGAAACTTTAGATAGATTAATATCACAGATTGATCAATTGAATGTTCTGAAAACCAGAGCGAGATATACTTTAAACCAACTTCAAGACAAATCGAAAGTAGCGTGAGTGTTTATATTTCTGTTGAATTACAAAAAAAGATTCGTCATCGTTTTGCAGACTGTTGTGCTTACTGTCGTACTGCTGAATCTCTAACAGTTACAACTTTTGAAGTTGAGCATATCATTCCTCGGTCTGCTGGTGGTGAAACTGTATTTGAAAATCTCTGCTTGGCTTGTCCATCTTGTAATCGTTATAAAGCAACTCGTCAAACAGCAGTTGATCCAAATACTCAGGAGGAGGTTAAACTATTTCACCCACAACAGCAAACGTGGATTGAACATTTTTCTTGGAATGAAGATGCTACGGAAATTGTAGGACTGACTGCTGTGGGAAGAAGTACAATTCATGCTTTAAAAATGAATCGTCCACAATTAACTCGTGTGCGAAAAATGTGGGTAAAGCTGGGTGAACACCCGCCAAATATTTGAGATTTTATAACCTGTTGAGGACGATTTTGTTCATCAGGATAATGACAATGAAATATCAAACTGCAATCCGACTGCGCCAGGTAACAAAAACCGCAAATGTTGATTCTAGCGTGGGAAAGGGTGTTGTAATAAATATTTACAATTTTCCAAAAGCATTAGATGTTAAACTTTACAAGTATTGATGCGAGAAAAGAGACACAAAGACCCAATCACGCCCACCTGACCAATCCCTGTCTCCATAAAAGCTCTAGTTAACCATTTGGCAGCTAACCATTCCCAACCTTTTGAAGGTACAATAAGTATTGTAGTCATAGATGAGATGTAATTTGGTAAGTGTCCTCTTGAAGCCGAGGTAGAAAAATTGACTCGCGAGTAATTAATCCATTTATCCTGCTCGTTTTTCCATGCTACCTCTTTACCTAATTTATCCACGGTAGATGGGTAATGCATACCGTCAAGCTTACCACCAATACTCAAGTAAATTTCTTTTTGGACGCTAAACCCAAATCTTCCTCCACTGTATTTTACCCACAATTGGTCAATTGTGCGGAGGTCTTTACATGGGAAATTTAATAGTTCCTCAGTGGTAACCCAGTCCCCAGACTTTTTACCTACAGCTTTAATCATTACTTCGTAGGTTTCTTTATCTGCTTCCTTCCAGTTATGTGCTGCTAGTAAGTTGCACAGTCTGATGTAGTCTATACCTCTTTCCGATGACAGGTCATCAGTTTGAGGAGGTGCAATGACTGTTTTTTCTGAAGAATGATTTAAAGGCGAGATTAACTTATCGTGAATAGGTTTTACATCTTCGTCTCTTAAATTCAATAGTTGCTGTAAGTCTTTTAACTCATCGAATGTAATTTGGCTGAGATTTGCTTCATGCTGTACAGCCTCTTGAACAACTTCTTCGTATTCTTTCAGGTTCGCTTGATATTTACGATAAGGTTCTAAAAGTTCATTCTGTATTTGGTTAACCTCATCATCTGATAAACCCAATTTATTTTGATGAATTTTTAAACTTCGACGATTAACAGGTGAAATTTTACCATCACGTAAATATTGTTCTACGCTCTTGCGATACTCTAATTTTGAATCACCTTTAGGTGCTTTTGCTATTTTAATTGTGTAACCTTCTTGAGAAGTATCAATTTGTGGTTTCATCGCGGGTGCTGCTTCCCGTATCTTTTTATAGGCAAACGCATGAAGTTCTTGAACCGAAATCAAACCATTATTATCAGTGTCAGCCGCACCAGTTTCAATACCTTCAACAATATAACGGGTATAAATTCCACCTGATGATTCTTCTTGAGAATATTCCGTAGCACTAGAAGAAGCCAAAATTGCCCTTCCTTCACCTCCCAACTGAGTTTTAATATCTACAGTAATATCTGCACTTCTGACCCCTCTTTCCTTTGCAAAAGCGCCGCTAAAGCAAGAGTCAAGAATTACAACCATGCGCCGAGAAAAGCTTTCGTTCATTCTATCCTTGATCCAATTAGCCTCAGTAGCGGTGGCTTTAACCAAGTTTTTGTAGTTATCTCGCTCTGTCTTGCTATTGGTTAGGTAAAACTTATTACTATCAAAATCAAGGATACCGTGACCAGCAAAGTACAATAGTACCAAATCATCTCTATTTCGGTTATAAAAAAGCTGTTCAATCGCTTTTTCCATCTCTGTTTTTCCGGGGTTTTTCAGGACTCTGACATCACCTTCAGCAAAGCCACCCATATCTGGATGTAGTAAAACTCGCTGCATTTTTTCTAAATCTTGGACAACCCCTTTGAGCGAATTTAATCCATGTTGATATTCACTCACCCCTATCAGCAGTGCAAACTTTCCCATTATCTAGTCCCGTTGGTGGTTAAAAAAATCCTGTGCTTTCTGGAAATACAAGTCAAATTCTTCTTTATTGTTGAATTTTAGTTTGATTTCTCTACCATCTGGGGCTTTAACATAGAATTCAATTGGTTGGTTAACCAAGCGGTCTTTTAAAAACCCAAACAATTTTAAAGCATTGGCTGGTTTTACTTCAGCTATTAACCATCCTGGTATCAAACCTTCACCTCGGCCGTCTTTTGGGGGGTTGGGGTCAATAACTCCCCTCACTTTTTCTGCTTCGTCTAATAACTTGAGTGTATTCCGTAGCTTCTGCACTTCCTGATTCTTTTCTTCATCGTCTAATCTTGTATCAGTGAAAGCAATGGTAATTTGATAATTGGATGTGACCGACATACTACCAGGCTGTTATTTCAAATTTTTTCACAATCATCCCAATATTAACCTGATGAATTGCGCTAATAAAGTAATTTTTGCCACTTTTTAGAGCGAAAGGTCAATTTTAGCGTTTATTTTCGGATCAACTTTTATCTAACTAATAATAAAAAATTAACCCAGAAGGCTTTCACCAATCTGGGTTAACTTGAACTATTGAAACTGTTTTCAGAGAACGGAGAAGGAGGGATTCGAACCCTCGTTGAAGTTTCCCCCAAACAGACTTTCCAGGTCTGCGCCTTAAACCACTCGGCCACCTCTCCAGGTGTCATGAGTTCTAATCATAAAACGAAACTGCAAAAAATGCAAATATTTCACAAGATATTTTTACAATAAGTTTTAAATCCCTAAATCCCAAGCAAAAACAAGATGGTTCAGACCCACACAATCAGAGTACACGATCGCGCAACCGGCACATCATACACCCTACAAGTCCCAGAAGACCGCTATATCCTGCACACAGCCGAACATAATGGTGTAGAACTGCCCTTTTCCTGCCGAAATGGGGCTTGCACAACCTGTGCAGTCAGGGTACTTTCCGGGGAAATTTACCAACCAGAAGCCATTGGACTATCGCCAGAATTACGCCGTAAGGGTTACGCTTTGCTATGTGTGAGTTATGCCCGTTCTGACTTGGAAGTAGAAACACAAGACGAAGACGAAGTTTATGAACTCCAATTTGGGCGCTTTTTTGGTAAGGGCAAAGTTGTAGCAGGTTTACCCTTGGATGAAGACTAGAGGCAAAAAATGAAAATTGTGGCAGGGTGCAGATGCTTACAGGGTAAAATTGCCGCTTTCAAGCCACGCATTAGCATCTGGGCGCAAAAAATAGCAATATTATCCTGTTTGTTGTTGTTAGTCAGTTGTCAAGCCAAAAGTCAATCAGCAAATGTTGTTTCTGAGGTGAAAATAGCGCGGGTTGTCAGTGGACAAACCCTAGAAGTGCTAGGTATGGCAGAACAACCAAACTTAATTTCCCAAGTGCGGTTAATAGGCGTAGACGCGCCAGATTTGCGTCAGTTACCTTGGGGAGATGATGCTAAACAACTTTTAGAAAAATTGATTGGTAGTCCCCAAACAGCTATCAAATTGGAATTTGACCTAGAAACTAAAGACAAATTTGGGCGAACTTTGGCTTATGCCTGGAAAGATCAGACGTTTTTGAATGAACAAGTCCTCAAACAAGGGTATGCTCTATTTGTAGCGCGATCGCCTAACCACAAATACGATGAACGCCTAGAAAATGCCCAACAATGGGCTAGACTCATGGGTCAAGGCATCTGGAACCCAGAAAAACCCATGCGTATGACTCCTAGTGAGTTTCGCCGTATGTATCGTTAGAACAGGGTGTGGGGTGTAGGGTGTGGGGTGTGGGGAAATAGGGAGATGGGGAGATGGGGAG
>NZ_LUFH02000014.1 GCF_001586785.1 Sphaerospermopsis aphanizomenoides BCCUSP55 | reverse complement strand
GGGGTGCAGGGGAGGCAGGGGAGGCAGGGGAGGCAGGGGTGCAGGGGAGAAAATTCTTACTCAGAACTCGGTACTCGGTACTCAGAACTCGGTACTCAGAACTCGGTACTCAGCACTCGGTACTCAGCACTCAGAACTCGGTACTCAGCACTCAGAACTCAGCACTCAGAACTCGGTACTCAGCACTCAGCACTCAGCACTCGGTACTCCTGAATGATTAATTTCTAAATTAACCCGATGCGGTCTAAAGGCCAGAAGCGAAGGGTGGCGCGGCCGATGAGATTTTTCCGGGGTAAAAAGCCCCAGTATCGGGAGTCATTGCTGTCGTTACGGTTGTCTCCCATGACAAAAAATGCGTCTTCGGGAACTGTAACTGATGGAAATGGTTGATTTGGTGGTTCGGCGATGTATTCTTCTTGTAAAGGTTGACCGTTAATATAAACTTTTCCTTGAGAAACGCTAATTACTTCTCCTGGTTGACCAATAATGCGCTTGATAAAGGCTTGGTTTTTGTCATATCCCCGACGTTGTAATTCTGGTGGTGTCTGAAAAACGACGATATCACCGGTTTTGGGAGGCTGAAAACGGTAAGATACTTTTTCGACTACTAAGCGATCGCCTACGTATAAGGTGGGGTACATTGATTCTGATGGAATTAACCGGGGTTCAGCGATAAATGTTCTAATCAGTAGTGCTAAGGTGAGTGCGATCGCTATTAAAGAGATATTTTCTTGCCAACCACGCCATTGTTTTGTGTCTGTGGTAGTTTCTTTAATATTACTTTTTTGATGATCCATAGAGTTTTTCAGCTAGTTGAAAATTTGAACTATATGAGGGAACAGGGAACAGGGAACAGAAAGCATAAAATTATTTTGATGTCTGAGTCCATCTGAATTTTATGATCACTTTCTGTTTAAAGGTAGAATTATTAGTAATTTTGGTTCTGTACGAACCCATACAAATAATCTGAATATTCTGAATGTTAATTTATAGTTTCATCTATTTTATCATCTAAATTGGATTCTACTTTAGCAGTAATTACTTCTGTAGGACGCAAAATTTTTTCTCCCCAACGAAAACCGCGACGGACTATTTTAGTAATTGTTTGGTCTGGAACATCTGTTCTTTCTTCTCGATCAATTACACGACATAGGTTAAAATCTGGTTCTGTACTTGTTAATTCTATGGGAGTAAGTTGACGTTTTCCCAGCACACTAAGAAACTTGCGATTAACTGCACCTATAGAACGGGGTAAGCGTTCGATAAATTCTGGTGCAGGGTTAGGGTTATTTTCTAGATAGTCTAGTAATGCTTCTAGTGCATCAGCAACTTCTAAAAGTTCTAAAAATAAATCTTCGGTTTCTGCTGTATTTTTAGTTTGCTGTTCTCGTAAAGATTGCTGTAAAACAACATTTTCTTTTTCAAGATTACTAAGTTTTTGGATGAGTAAATCGCGTAATTCTTGGTTGATAAAATAAGTAGGATTGAGGTCAGACACGGGAACTCTCTTTAGTTAATATGACTAAGATTTTGTTCGCCCAAGTGTTGACTTGGGGATGACTATGATTAGTTAAGGAGTTGCAAAGGGCGATCGCTCTCTGTAATTGTCCACCCATTTGATATGCTTTAATCAACCACATTATAGCTTGTAGATAATTTTGGTTATTGCGTTCTCTACAAGTATGACAGTAATCTTCCAGATATTTTATCGCTTTTGGGTAACGTCCCTCTTGACAAGCAGCAATGCCTTGGGTGAATAATTCTGATAGGGGAATGGGTACAGTTTCCCGTTCTAGGTTTTCTTGTTGGTTGGCTTGGGCGATCGCTAAATCTAAACCATCAAACTCGGATAATAAAGTTAAGGTAGGTGCTGGTGTATCTAAAGCTGATAAATCACTATATTTAAATCTTTTAATAGTCGGTAATATCGGACGCAAATAATCAGCAATAATTCTTTCTTCTGACTTCATCAAGCTTTTTTGGGCTTTAGCAATCACATCTACTGGATATTGCTTGCGCTTCATCGCTACAGCTACAGCTTTGGTAATTTCTGTTTTTGATGCGGCTTGAGATACACCTAATATATCGTAGGGGTTATTTTCCATAATCAATCCAAAATCTAAAATTACAGCAGCGCATGAGAAATAGAGAATAGGGGGGGAGCATCCCAAATGTGTAAATTTATTTTTATCTAACGAAATAAAATGCTCTTACCCTGGATATGATTGAACCGCAAAGGGCGCAAAGGACACAAAGGTAAGAGAGTTTCAGAGAGTTTTTGGTGTTGCTGCGGTTATTTTTTCTTTCATTGGGATGCTCCCGAATAGGGGTGGTTTAAAATTTTTTTATCCGTAATTTTTCAACACAATCTTAGACCACGGTAAACTTCTTGAAATGCTGGTTCATCTGGACAAATTTCATAAGCCCAACGTCCTAGTTGTAACATGACTTCTGGATCATCTAAACTACCTTCTTGTACTCCATTAATTAATATATCTATAAAAAATTCAGCCACAATATAACGAACTCTTACCCGTTTTGAACGTCTAGCTTTTCTCACCATTGCTTCATGCTGTCGAGTTTTTAATAGATGATTTATTTCTTCTATTTCCTGATTAAATTCAAGATTTTCTATCATGTCATTGACAACAGGATTACTGCTATCTATTTTTTTAATTTCTTGTAGTTTGCTTAGGGCTTTATTGAGAGAAATTTGTTCATTAACAAGTTTTTTTCTGATTTCTTCGGCTTTATATTCAGCTAAATAACTGCGCGAATATTTACTATCTGAAATATCATACCAGAATTTAGCGAATTCTAAATGTTCTGAAAAGCTGGATACAATTTGCCGCTGATAATTACACAGCCTATCTAGTTCTTGCTGCCAATCTGGATTATTTTTAATATCTGCTTTGGCTTGCTGTAAACTAGTAATTGCTTGTCGCCATTTTTGTTGTTGTAAATAATAGCAACCTTCATAGTAAGCCAAAAAATTATCAGCAAACTTTTCTACTTTATTAGTGGGTTGAGTTACTGGTTTAAGTTGAATTGCTCGTTGACTATCTCCTTCTAAACAAGCAGCTATAGCTAATCCCCAATGTGTATAAAGAGAATGGAGAATTTCTTGACTAGGATGTATTTTATATATTATGATATTTTGCCATTGAGAACTAAATTTGTGATAACAACCAGGAGTAATAAATACATCATTGACTTGCATTCCTGATGTTGCAGGTTCTCCCATAAATCTGAGTGCCACTATTTCCCAACGGTAGCGATCGCGCAAGTTTAAATATTCTTCAATATTGGTATTTTTGATATTTTCAATCGCTGTCTCTAAACGGCGTTTTAACTCTAAAGATATAGCCGCAAAATCCACAGCTTTATTTCCCAACCAAGGAACATCTTTGAGGCTGTCATCTGCGGTTAAATTAGCTATGGCTGTAGATAAAGCAATAATTAAATCAACTAATTTATCAGGGTGACTTTGGACATGATAATAAGTTGCTACTGTCCAGTTGTGTAATGTAGTAATATGAGGATTAACAATCCAGAGAT
The DNA here is from genome assembly GCF_001586785.1 of Sphaerospermopsis aphanizomenoides BCCUSP55. Lineage (GTDB taxonomy): Bacteria > Cyanobacteriota > Cyanobacteriia > Cyanobacteriales > Nostocaceae > Sphaerospermopsis_A > Sphaerospermopsis_A aphanizomenoides_A. The sequence continues at coordinate 68,004 of NZ_LUFH02000014.1, read as the reverse complement.
TTTTCATAGTATTAGCGATATTTACCCAGTTTTAATCGTGCCAAACTGCCGCTGCTAAACTCGGTTGAATATATTCTTTTAAATTAGTTTCTACTAAAGTATTAGCACCAAATTTTTGGATAAATTCTAAACTTGCTGTTTTAGCTTGCTCTAGGTTATCGTTCTTAACAAATTCTTGAATATGATGTAAAGCTAATAAACGTTGATATTGAGAAAGGCGTTTTAAAATTTCTCTTTGTTGAGTTATTGACACAGCAGATACTTCTTGCCATTCTCGATAAGCTGACTGTAAATTTCCTTGTTTAGCTAATACAAAGCCTCGCAGATAAGCAGCTTGTTGTCCTGATAAACCTTGTAAATAAGATAGTGCAGTTGACCAATCTTGAATTTTAATTGCTACTAAACCTAAGCGAATTTGACAATCTAGAAAATCTGGTAAACAGGATTGAGCATTTTCATAAAAAGATTTAGCTGTGGGAAAATCACCCATTTTTTCTGCTGCTAAACCTTGACGAAATAGTTCTCTACCTCTAACTGTATCCTTGAGCTTTTGGAGTAAATGCAATCCATCAGTACGAGGAAAATTTGTCAAAGCAGCATCTAAAATTGTGATTGCTCCCCGTAATTTCCCTTGAGATTCAGCTTGCTGTGCGGCTTGAAGTGCAGAGTGATAACTTTCTTCTTGGGGAACGAAGATCATAGTATCAGAAATTGCTTGTTTAATTAAGTCTGTATGATATAATTTTTCAGCTTCCTGATAAATGGCAATTGCTTTTGTAAAATAACGATTTTCTACCTGTAAATTTCCTTCTGTTACCAATGATTGAAACTGCTGTCGCTGTTGCAGTTCTTTTTGCCATTGTTGAATAATTTGTAAGACTTGTTCATCTTGAATAATTCTACAATATAGCTGATAAAGAGCAATGGCATCAGATATGGGCTGAGTTACCAAAGGATCACCAATATCATTACTCAGAATCAACTTAGCTCTAGCAAGAAGTTTATCTGCTTCCGTAATTTGTTTACGCCATTCTCCTAATTGTTGCTCTAGCTTTTCTACAACATTACTGATTAATATTTTACCTAAAAAACGTTCCCAAAAAGTTGGTTTTTCTGTCCAAAGATTTAAGGCTGTTTCGGCAGTAATAACTGCTGCGCGTAGTTGGCGATTTGTCGCTAATTGTTCAGCTTTCTGGCTTTCTTCCTTTAGAGTATCAAGGATATTCATGGAGTTCTCTCCTGACAGTTGGGAATTTTTAACTTTTCCCCAGGATCTATATAATATTTTTCACGGTTTTGCAGATGGGGATTAGCTTTAACTATTTCTTCCCAAGCATCACCGTTACCACAAAATTTTTCAGCAATTAAACTGAGATTATCTCCTGGTTTAACAATGTAGATATTTAAGATTTTGGATTCGCTAGGAGGAGTATTTTTTGATGGGTTATATTTTTTAATTATTGTTGGTTGAGGAAAAAAAATAGTCGCATTATATAAATTAGGCTGCATGAGCAAAAAACTGCCTCCTACTCCCAAACCAATACCTATAATTAGCATCAACAAAGCTACTCCCAAAGTCCAACTACTAAATTTTTGTTGTAGTGATGATTTTTTGATCTGGGGTAAATCGTAGAGTGAGCGAATTAGAGAAATATCAGTATCACAGTTAGGACAAATATCACCGGCAATTTCTTGATATCCACATACAGGACAATTGAGTTTATGATTCATCGTGTGATTCCTGTGACAATACTGTTACTGGGTAAGTCTTGATTTAACCAATGCTGCACATCTGGTTGTAGTTCGCGCAACAAGATTTCCGCTTCATTAGCATCACTATTTTCCATTGCTCTGAGCATCCGCGCCAGTTTATCAGACATAGCATTTGCTTGGGTAGGTGCGACAACATTAGCTTGTTGAATAGCCAGAATACAAGCTTGAATCACCTGTACTGCTTCGGGTAAGTTACTTAGTTCGCGTCTAGTTTCTTCACTTTTATATTCCATGGCCGAGAGATTATTGGTATTAATAGCCGATTGTAATTCTTGACTCAACCTTTGTAATCTTTCTTGTTGTGGTTCAGGAATCATAAAATCGCAAAGTTTCATCATGCGATCGCATTCATTCACCAAAGCTTCAGCTTCTAAGCGTTCGGAAGACATATTTACTTGAAATTTTCGCAAACTTTCTTTAGCGCGATCGCGTAAATCGCTTTTTTCTTCTCCTGTTCTCAAATCCAAAATTTGGTTAGCTGACTGCACAACGGGAACTGCTAATTTTAAAGCTTCTTCCACACCATAAGCAGTGAGATTTTGATTATTTAATTCCTCAATTGCTTCTTCTAATTCCTTATATATCTTCTCATCAGCGCCACCACGGGAAAAATTACAACTTACTTTCACTGAAGGATCATTTTTCAATGTAGCAGTCATTTTTAAATCGCTGTTTTTTTCATCCAACTCTAAATAAACCATGATTTCTGTTCCCGCTGGATATTTTTTCTCTAAACCCAGCCACATTTCCCCAATTCTTTCATCATAATTATCACCAACTTCATCAGGACTGAAAAATTGAAAATGAATCAATCTTTGTCCATCCGCCACAGTTTTAAAAGTGTGGGAAGTTGTGACTGGCAAAATATCACCCCGATTAATTACCTTTGTATATCCATCTGCTAATTTAATTGCATAATCGCGGGAAACAGTAGTTACCTTGTCTGTTTGTCCAGCAGCTACAATTGCTGCACCCTCAGCCACGGCATACATCGGTCGGGGATGCACCACAACTTTATTAGCACCAAAAGTTTCTTTCAGTTTGCGTTGTACTAAAGGAATTTGTGAAGATCCACCCACTAACAAAACTACATCTATCATTTCCAAATGATATTCCGCATATTCCAAAGCTTGACGGCAAATTTGCAGCGTTTTCTGCACCAAATCACCAATCATTTCTTCAAACTGTTCACGGGTGATTTCCACTTCAATAGGAATAGCAATTCCTAACTCATCAAGTAATTGAGTAGCGGGGTTAATTCGCCCAATTTGAGAACTACTTAATTCTACTTTTGCCCGTTCTACTGCAATCTTTAAATCAGCGTTGAATCGGACTTTTTGATAGTAGGGCATTTTGGCAATTAAGCCGTCAATATCATTAATTCTTTCTTGTTGTGCGACTTGTGATTTGACAAACTTAATCAAACGCGAGTCGATATCATCTCCACCCAACCACAAATCACCCGCTTTTCCCTGTTCAATAAATTGAGTACCGGCTGCGGTAATTACTGAAGCGTCAAATGTCCCACCACCAAAATCATAGACTAAAATCGTCTTCACATCATCACTATTAGGTGAAAACCCGTAGGAGATCGCTGCCGCAGTCGGTTCTGGTAACAGTTCCAAAGGCGTAAGTCCGGCTTTTAGTGCAGCAGTACGGGTAGCGTAGCGTTGTTTATCATTAAAATATGCAGGAATGGTAATTACCGCTTGAGTTACTTCCGTAGTTCTACTAATAGGTTGGAGATAAGCTTGGGCATTCTGCACCACTTTTTTGAGAATTTCCGCCGCCATATCCTCTGGTTGGTATTCTTGACCTCCCAACCACACAGCAATGCTGTTATCTGTTCCCTGAGTCGGTTGGGCAATTTTGTAACCAAATTCCGACTTTTGTTTTTGAACTGTTGAATCTCCAAAACCTCTACCAATTAAACGTTTTATCGACACAATCACATTTTCTGGGTCATGGCGTAGCTGGTTATAAGCCTGTTCTCCCACCAAAAATTTACCTTGGTCATCAGCAACTACAGAACGAGTCAATTTCCGATCTGGGGGTGTATTATCATAAGCTGTCACCACTTCTACTTCGTTTAACCTAAATGCAGCGACAGAGTTAGTTGTTCCCAAATCAATACCGATTGCCTTAACCATTGGTGAAATGTTACCCTGTTATGTGATTGTTTTTACAATATAAATATACTGCCACTTCACAACGCGCAATTCAATAGCAGTGTTTGATGATTATTATGATTAATACATAGACACTGAACCAACTACTAGAGAAAATTTACGTAAATTCCCTCAAGGCTTCTATAATTTTACTTGTGAATATTGGATGAGTATTAAATTTATAGCATTTCTCTGTAACATTGTACTTAATCTTGAAAATATTAAAATACTTTCTTCCTTTGCGTACTTTGCGTACTTTGCGGTTAGTTCAAAAAAATTAAGTGCAGCTTCATCGAGAATTGGTATTAGTAATTTCTTATTTTGAAATAGGAGTCAGGAGTATCCCTTGATTTTTACAAATTTTAACAAAAAGATGCCTAACTTCTTGAACAAGTCGGGTATCTTAATGTCTTAATTTCCGTTACTGGGATGATGATAATTTTTCTGTAGAGGTAAAAGTTTTTCGCCTTTATATTCTGGCATTTCTAAAACCCGTCTTAAACCGATTTTTAGATATTCAGCTTGCAGTTCAATACTAATAGATTTTCTGCCTAACCGTTTAGCTACAGCAGCAGTTGTAAAAGTTCCAGCAAAAGGATCAAGAATTAAACCGCCGTCATTACTACTAGCTAAAATGATTCTTTCCAGTAATGATTCCGGTTTTTGTGAAGGATGATTTTCATATTCTTTCATGCGATATCTGACGCGGGGAAAATACCAAGCATTACCGGGTACTTTTTCTGTACTATAGGGAGTTGGAACTGATTTTCTGTAATCAATTAATTTACGTTGTGCGCCTGTTTTTGCTTCAACTTTGATCTCATCAGCATGAAAAATATAATTATTTTTATCTTTCACACAATGCAGGATCGGTTCATACATTGAACCAAAGTATTTTGTGGCTTGCACGCCAGAGCTATCATAATGCCAGATAATTCGACTGAGAATAGTTAACTTTTTTCTCAAGTAAATATCAAAATAAGGCATAGCTTGGGTACTAGTCATGACATAAAGTGAACCATTTGGTTTTAATATCCGAATACATTCATCCAGCCATTGATACGACCAATTTATATATGCTGTTTCTGATGACCATTTATCGTGGAAGTTACCAAATTTCTTACCGATGTTATAAGGAGGATCGCTAAAAATTAAATCTACTGATTCTGAAGGAATATGATTTGTTAAAATACTGATAGCATCACCGTAAAAGATAGTATGTTCTTGATTGTCATAACGTTCTATCATAATTTTTTATCACACTGTCACCTCATATAAATATTACACCTAGAAATTTTTGGCAATTCCTAGGTGTAATTTGTACCGATCTCACTCTATCTTGTAAAAACGCTTACAAACTTGCTTTTTTCTTAGAAATCATCAAGATACTGACTCAGGCGACTAATTACAGGGTCAACCTCTTGGGGAGTGGGATCAGGAGTAGAACCAGAATTATCAACCACTTCTAGAGTTGGTACTGATGAAGTTAGAGGCTGAGTAGATGCTCCTTGACTGACGATGATTGCCAGTTGTGCCACTTGTTGACTAAGTTGCACGATCTGGTTTTCCATAGTCTGCAAACGATGGGATTCCTTAGCAAAAAAACGTTCCTCAAGGCCGGCCACTTGACGTTGCAACTCACCGAGTTGTTGTTCTATCGGCAGTGCTGCTGTATTCGGAGAAGGTCGTACAGAGTCCGGTACACATAAAGCTTGCCAAAGAGCCTCTTTACACAGGTCGCTGAAAGTCTTTTCAGGCTGTGCCTCCAAGTAGCTTTCCACCTGTGCCAACAAGCTCTCATCAGCAATTTCTGGATTGAAAGTGACGGATTTAACTACCTTTTTTGACCATTGGAACATCAGTTTTATTACCTAGCAGCGCGAACAGCAGACAATTGCGCCTCTCCATAAATATACTGCCCTAAAGCGTTAGCTTGGCGGGAGGGTGCTGCCAAATGGGCATTAATTCTGGCTTCTTTGAGTAGACGTTGTACATCTTCCCAGAAGAATTCTCCACCACCACCAGTAATAATCACGTCAGTTACGCGCTCTGGCAACCAAGCTAACACACGAGAGCAAATTTCCCGTGAAAACATTTCGGTGAGATTGGGGAGAAAATCATCTAGGTTAGTGGGTTTGCTTGCACCTTTAGGACGATAAAAACGCTCGCCTTTGGGTTTGTTAACCGCAGAAATCAGTGCTAAAGATTGACTATCAGCGTTTTCTATTTCCTTAGCTACTAATTCATAGAACTGACTCATACCAAAATTTTCGCTCTGAGAAAGACCTCTAGCAAAGCGGAAATTATCAACCATAATCAAGTCAATGGTTTGATGTCCAATATCCACAATGCCTACAGAAATTTTTGTCAAATCAGGAATTCCTGGGCCTTTATTGGGTTGAGTTTCTGTCCATAGAAGACTGCCATAACCTTCTGGCATTACCCAAACCTTGGTGATATTGAGAGATAAAGATTCACCCCGGAAATTTAATACATGAGGACCTGTCACCAAGCTAGTTAGCTGTGCTTTTTCTCTCTCAAATTGTTCTAAGGAAAGGAAAGGCAGACCCAATACAACGGAAATTTCGTCTTTGAGTTTAAAGTAGCCAGCTGCTGCCAATACTTTGACTAGTGCATCTTCTACCTTAGATTGGCCAACTCCTAGGTTTGCGCCAAAATCGGCTGCTAACTGCCCTACAGCGTAACCACTGCCTTGATATTCCATCCACAAAGCCATTAAAGGATCAGTGGCTTTAGATTCAAATACCCCACCACGTATTTGTTCAATAGTCATCTGCTTGACATTAGCAGGAATGAAAGCAACATTGCCCGGTTCGCGGCTAACACAAGTTTTAGTAGAGGTTCTACCTAAATCCACACTGAGAATGTTTTTTCCCCCAACACCGACTGGCTTATTAACATTGTTGTTTATGGGGGTTGATGCCGATACTCGATTCATCGGGATAGCCGCAGCATTCATGGGGTTAGCTGCTGAGGGTTGGTCTGTCATAAATGCTCCTAGAGTGACTTAACTGTAAAAAGTTATCATGCCCATCTTACAAAAATGCAAGGTCAGAAAAATTTTCAGTTGGGTCAAGTGTAGCTAGAAATACGTCAAAAATTATTGTAGGCGATTGAAAATTTAGCATTATTTTGGACTATATAGAGTCAGCAAAATTTTCACATATCATTTAACTCCTGGCTGCACACCTACGGAAGACAAAATTTATCTGCGAGTTCGCTTTCGTTGGCGCTTGAGTACCCAAAAAAAGAATACCAGCACTAAACCGCCCAATACAATTTTAGATACAGGCGCAAGGTACTTGTCCACAAGTTCATACTGACGACCCAACCAGTATCCTGAATACGTCAGCAAACCGACCCAGGCAGCACTACCCAGGGTTGTGTAGAATAAGAAAGGCAGCAAGGGCATATTGCTCATTCCTGCGGGAACAGAGATTAAGGTACGGATGCCCGGTACAAGGCGACCAATTAATACGGCTTTGCCACCTTGTCTATTGAACCAGCCTTTAGCTTTATCAATATCTTCAGCAGATATAGTTAGCCACTTACCATACTTATTAGCCAAAGCTTTTAAACGCCGTTCTTCCAAAAACTTACCGGGATAGTACCAGATGAGTGCGCCTGCGACAGAACCAACAAGTCCTGACAAAAATACCCCCAGTATATTTAACTTTGCACCTCCGGGTTGATAAGGACTGGCTGTAAATCCTGCCAATGGCATAATCAATTCAGAAGGGATGGGGGGAAATAGGTTCTCCAGGAACATCAACAGAGCGATTCCCAAATATCCCAGAGAGTTGATTGTGTTAGTTATCCATTCGAGCATATTTAGGCATGAAACAATAGGGAGAGGGCGATGGGGAGATGGGGAAATGGGGGGCAAGGGCAAAGAAGTAGGAAATTTGTAATTTTAAATTTTGAATTCATTTGTCCCCTACACCCTTACACCCCTACACCCCTACACCCTTTTCTTCTAAACAGTTTGCGTTAGTGATTGTACTCTCGACTCCGATTGCCAGTCTAATGGGTTCCAAACCCTTTCTTCCAGAGCCATCTGCTCGATTAAACTAGCTAATCTTAAAGCTTTGAGAGCTTGTTCTCCACCAACCGAGGGCTGATTACCACCATGCACACAGTTGACAAAATGCTCTAACTCTGCACTTAGAGGCTGGATGTTAGTGGTATAGACTTTTTCAATCAAGCCATCTTGTCTGTAAAGGACTTGTCGATGGTCGTTGATAGGGTTGGTATTTTGACGATGAATCAAAATTTCATTCTTGAGGAAATCTGCTTCAGTGAATGAGTTTTTGCAATGGGCAACAATGCGGCGAATTTTCCGGTGAGTCACTTTACTCGCAGTGAGAGTGGCAACAATGCCATTGGCAAAACCCAAGGTGGCAGTCACATAATCTAAATAGCCAGAGTCTAGGGAACGAGTACCGTTAGCTGTTAATTTCACCACGGGAGAACCAGCTAATTCTAATAGCAGGTCAATGTCATGGATCATTAAATCCAGCACTACTGAAACGTCATTGGCTCTGGCTGAATAAGGACTCAGACGATGAGCTTCTAAGGCCAGAACTTCCTCTGTTTTCAGGACTTGACTCAGTTCTTTAAATGCTGGATTAAAACGCTCAATGTGACCTACTTGCAAAATGCATTGAGATTCAGCGGCAGCGTTGACGAGGGATTCTGCCTCAGAAATACTTGCAGCGATTGGTTTTTCAATTAAGACGTGAATTCCGGCTAACAGGCAGTTAATACCCACGGCATAGTGTAAGCGGGTGGGTACAGCAATACAAACTGCATCCACATGGGGTAGCAGGTCGCAATAATCTTCAAAAAAACGGACTTTGTATTTACTGGCGGTTTCTAAACCTCGCTCAACGTTGATATCAGAAACGCCTACCAGTTCAACATCTTTCATTGAACTCAGTACGCGGGTGTGATGTTGTCCCATGTTACCCACCCCAATCACGCCTATGCGGATTGCTCGTGGCTGGTTGCGCTGTGAATATAGATTTGGTTCTGCCACTGACATGCTATTTTGCACTATTATTTTCTCCTCAACCACCAAATTTAGAGACGCTACGGTCGTTGGCCTTTATACTGAAGTGCCAGGTGCGATCCGTCCAAAACCATCCAGATGGTAACATAGTGGTTCTATTTATGAAGAATTTCAAACTTTGTGTTCAGTTCCCACTATCTGGTTATGTTTTAGATAGGTAGTGATTAATTGCCATATTTTTTGTAATTAATACCAACGACAATATTTTGTTTTGTTGACTTTACAAGTTCTGTAAGACCTGAATTCAAGTTTTCAGGTAGCAGTTAAGCAATTAATTACTGAAATATTTACTTAAGTAAAGCTGGTAAATTTATTACATTTAGATATCAGTACCATGTTTAACTACTGTAATTTTTAGGAAAATTGTCTGTAAAAATGTTGCCATAGATACGGTAAATTATTGTTTCCATTTTGAATTTAATTTTCTGTTTGTTGCATTTTGTTGATTGTCTCACCTTTTGGGTGAAATTGGTGTTAATGATTTTTCAGGGCTATTTGGAGTAATGAAAGCTGTAATTCTGTTGTCTGGGGGATTGGATTCTTCTACGGTTCTCTACCAAGCTAGGGCTGATGGTTGTGAATGTTACGCCATTTCTTTTGATTACCAGCAGCGTCACCGTAGAGAGTTAGAATCGGCAATGCTGGTGGCCAAATCTGCGGGAGTCGTTGAACATCAGGTAGTGAATTTTGATTTACGGCTCTGGGGTGGTTCTGCTTTGACGGATAATGCGATCGCTCTACCTCAAGCCCGTTCCCTAGATGAAATGTCACAAAATATTCCTGTCACTTATGTACCTGCTCGGAATACTATCTTTTTAAGCTTTGCCTTGGGCTATGCTGAGGCGATCGCAGCAGAACGGGTCTATATTGGTGTTAATGCTTTAGATTATTCTGGCTATCCAGATTGTCGTCCTGATTACATCCAAGCGATGCAAGAAGTTTTTCGCTTAGGAACAAAACAAGGACGTGAAGGACAACCAATTAACATTGTTGCACCGCTAGTTGATTTGAAAAAAACGGAAATTATCCAACTTGGTAATCAGTTGGGAGTACCTTGGAAGTTAACTTGGTCTTGTTATGCTGGTGGTGAAAAGGCTTGTGGTGTTTGTGATTCTTGTCGGTTGCGATTAGCGGCTTTTGAGCAGTTGGGATTAAAAGATCCTGTTGATTATCAATTGACAATTGATAATTGACAATTGTTTTATTCAAGTTTTAAAACCTCCCCTTTGAAAGGTAAACAAAAAACCAATTCTGATTCTTCAATCCTCTCCGTTGAAAGAAGAGATAATGGTCAATTTTCCATTGTCAAGCGTCTAATTTGAATTTGGTGCAAGCGTGGACCGATAACGGATACTATGGTAAATTCCAAATTATCGTAGTGGAAAATTTCACCTTTAGCGGGGATTTTTTGCCACTGGTAAAGTACAAATCCACCCAATGTTTGATATTCTCTCGTTAAGGGCAAATTGAGGTGTAAGACTTCATTTACTTCTGCTAAATTAATCTGTGCTTGCACTAAAAATGTTTGCTTGTCCAACATTTGAATTAGCAAACCATCATTACTTTCTGGTTCATCTGCATGACCAATAATTTCGGCAATTACATCTTGGATTGTTACTAGTCCCACCGTACCGCCAAACTCATTTACTACAATCACCATCGCTGGTTTTTCCTGCTGCATCATTGGCAGAAGTTCACTCAAAAGAGTTTGTTCTGGAACAAAGCGAGACTGACGCATCCAAGGTTGAATTTGTGTGTCTAAATTCAGTTTCCCTGTAGCTAAAGGTTGTGCTAAATCTTGAAAGTAAACTATACCGAGAATGTCGTCTAAAGATTCACCAATAATCGGATAACGGGAATGACCGGTGGAAGTCATTTCCTGGAGTAATTCGAGGAAACTAGCATTTTCTGGTAAAGCAATAATACTAGTACGGGGAATCATCACATCTTCGGCGGTTATATCCCCAAATTCAAAAACATTATTCAGTAATTCTCGCTCTGATGACTCTAAACCCGTAGATTCTCTTTCTGTAGAGATGATTAATTGTAATTCTTCTGGAGTTACAGGAGGTCGCCAGCTTTGACCTGTATATTCAATTCCAAATAATCGCAATAGGTAACCAGTGGATTGGTTGAGAATCCAAATTACAGGACTGAAAAAACGGACTATGGCTTTAACCGAAGGTCCCAAAAATCTGGCCAGTTGTTCTGAATACAACATAGCCACTGATTTAGGAAATAATTCCCCTAAAACAATTTGTAAATAAGCAATTAAAAAAAAGGTAATGGGAACTGAAAGAGAATGGGCAAGAACATTATTTAAACTGATGGGTAAGGGCAAAGATTTTAACCATGCTTCCATCAGCACTACAATCGTATTTTCGCCAATCCAACCTAGAGCCAAACTAGATAAAGTAATACCTAATTGAGCAGTAGATAGCAACCTGTCAATACTACGTTGTAACATTTCCACTGCGATCGCAGGTATGTCACCAGCCTGAACTAACTGATGGATACGAGTGCGTCGTACTGTCACCATTGAAAATTCAGCCGTGACAAAAAAAGCATTAATCGCTATCAATAGAAGCACTGACAACAATCTCAAACCCACATCTGTCCAAATTAACTGAGGAATACCACTCACTGCAAACGCTCGTGTACAACATTTCTGGTCGATAATAAAACGCTAACAATAGCATTTTTATTTTTCCACAGGAATATCGGACACTTGTAATTTCAGTTTTTGAGCAGGATAATCTGTGAGCGCCAGGGAAATGCTACTCACATCATCAAGTAAAGCGGTGGGAATGCTGACTGTACCTGTGAATGTCTGACCCTTTGCTGGTAATTCTGCGGGTAAACCTTCTGTAATTGCGCTCAGGGTTCTGCCTTTATCATCTGTGACATCCAAAAAACTATATAAAAACCGCACAGATTCAGCGCCTTGATTTTGCATTTTTACTTTTAACAATAGATCACCACCAGAGTAGCGAACTGATTGTACAGACAATGTAACATCCTCACTCTCAGCCACAACAGGAAAGCCTGGTTGCAGTTTTTCTTCTGGCTCTTTTTCTGGCTTTTCTGCGGCTTTAGGCTTTTGGGTAGTTATTTCTTCTTCTTCTTCTGTTTTTTTCGTTGTGCTGGCATTTTTTTGATTATCCATGCGCGATTTGACAGTTTTAATAATATCTTCTTCCTTTAATAAGGTGATTCCTCCTGCCTGTTGAGGGTTATTAGTCTTGTTGCTGGCAAATTTACTTGCAGGACGACCATCTGGTGAGGTGACACCCTTGAGAGCAGAACTTCCCATCGAAAACCCTAAAAATGCGCTCACAGAACCTGCTCCCAACATTAGGGTTAACAAAATCAACGTCAAAATTACAGTGGAATTTATTTTCATTGCTGACAGGCTATTACAAACTAACAATATTTTATTTACAAGTTGAAAAAGGCAAAAGGCAGGAGTCAGGAGTGAGAAGAAAAAAATATTTCCCCATTTGCTGGACAAAACTCCCCCAAACCCTGTTTTCAGTCAAATTCTAAAACATGAGAAATTTTTTTAAATTCTGCACAGGTTGTAAAATTATGCTATAATTGTAGACGTGCATTTGTCTAAAAGTCTAAAATAACTGATTGCAGCTAAAATAACCATAAAGATTTAGCATTTCAGCTTAAGTAGACAAAACTAAAATGTAGCACAACAAGCGCCTTTGGCCGATTGGGGAGGCAACGAACTCATAATTCGTCTTCAGGCTGGTTCGATTCCAGCAGGGCGCATTTAGTCAAAAATATAGATGTAGTAACGGTTTTGGACTGGGAGAGTATTTGCTTTCTTTCAATTCAAACTATTTTATCATGCTCACGCGAGTCAGTGAAGTAGATACTACTCATCCTAGGTTCGTTTATCATGCATCCTTTTGGGGGTTAAAATTTATTTCTGCACTTTCACGTAAACCTTATTAGTTTTTATTCTTACTTCATAGCATTGAAGAAAAATATCAGGAATAGTTAAGCATTTACCTGTCGTTAAATCATACTGAAACTGATGTGAGGCACAGGTAATAATGCCATTTTCTACCTTACCCTTATCTAAGAAAAAGCCTAAATGAGAACAAGCATTACGATAACAGCTTATATAAACGCCTTGTTTGTGCAGTATGAGGTTATGATTTTCAACTCTCACTGCTAATACATTATTTTCAGGAATTTCATTGACATTCGCTACTCCTATCCAATAGGGATCTGTGGAAATAGGATTAGGTGTAGCATTATGACTATTCTGAATAGCAACTATATTGATAATTTCTGGACAATGTTTTTTAATGCTTTGTTCTACCAAATGACTTAAAGTTAAAGTAGAACTAGCACAATTACTACAACTACCAATTAATTTAATTTCCACTGTATCTGGTGGTTTAATAGCTACTAATTCCACATCCCCATCATGGCTTTGTAAACTAGGACGAATTTCAGCTAATGCTGTTTGAATCCGTTCTGATAATGGTGGTTTAACTAAATTGTGATATAGCAAAACTGCATAAACAATTTCATCATCTACCGCATGACGTAAAGCCGATATATTTTCGGATTTTAGGCTTTTAATTAAATTAGTTAATGCCGCTTTATGAAGAGATTCAATAGCACGTTGTAACCCCACAGCCACACAACGCTGACTTTCATCCCATTCAGAAATAATAGCTTCAAATCTTTGAATATCAGCAATCAAATCATTTAAATTATCCATAAATTATCTGTGTTTATCTGCGTGAATCTGCGGTTCATAATAATTCAATCCCCCAGAAAAATCTGTAGGGATTGATAACTTTCAATTTCCCATCTATTCAGACTCATTTCATTCTAAAATCTTTGAGCAGAAAAGGCATCATTCCACCTGTAATTACGCTGGATGCAGTGATGGGAATACACAGAGGAATTTCTAGCTGTGCCAATAATACTAATAACAGCGTACCGACACCACTAGCAATAGTAATTTGACGGACAAAATACAGAGGGTCACGAAATAGTTTACCCTTCAAAAATAACTTTAAGGAAACCCAGCCAAGTTGCAACATATAAATCTCCTAGTAGTTAGATAATAAATTAATCATAAATAAACCCAAAAGAATTGCTGGAATCACACCAGCGGGAGCAAATAAACTGCCAATTGTCGCAGCAAATTGATAGCCTATATCCTTACCTGCTAGGAACATTCCACTAATTGCACCACCAATCATGGATAAGAATAAAGATATAATTAACCAAGTGAATGCAGACTGAAAATTTAATTCTGTGTTTAAACTGTGTAGAAAATCTCTAAAAATCGGGTCATTGATAAATTCCAACATTGTAATTCTCCTCATAGAATTAGTAACTACGCAAACTAAGCCTGATTAGCAGGACTATAGTTATCAATTGAAAACGCTAATGGCTTGAATTTCTGCTTGCAAATCTTGTAGGGCTTTGGCTACAATTTCGGCTTGTTCTGTCTGGTGATGTGCGGTGAATATTTGCCAAGCTTCTTGATAATAAGCTTGTGCTTTTAACAAATTTTGTGGATTCCCTAACTCTGGCTTTTCGGGATGATCAGGTAAGTTGAAAAGGGCGTTAGCTTTGTTAGAAATTGTGTTAGCATATTCTAACGGTGTATCTCTAGCATTCCGTACTTTTAAAGCTTCGTCGTAAGCAGCAATAGCCCGCAAGTTATTCTCTACCGGATGGGAACTAATTAAATATTGCAAAGCATTACCTAAGTTATTTTGCAACATTGCATATTCCCTGGGATGGTCAATGAGGTTAATATGTTTGAGTGCAACTTCAAAGGACTGCACAGCTAACCCTTGACGTAAATATTCTCGTTCTGATGCCATTGGCATAGAAAGATAGGCGATCGCAATATTATTATATAAAATCGCGTATTCCTGGGGGTAATCTTGCCAAGTAAACACCCGCAAAGCTTCATGATAGGCTTGAATACTATCAGTGATTCTTGCTAAATTGTAGGGAACTAATGACTGTAAAACTAACCCCAAATTCATCTGGGCTTCTGCTACTTCTTCTGGTGTAGCATATTTTTGTAAAATTTCTAATGCTTCCTCATAATCGACTTTTGATTGTTGTAGTAATTGAGGTGTAGAATCGGGACTAATTTGTAAGATTCCCGCCATGCCTATTTTAGTGCGTGCTTTTAGCAAAGGATAGTCATCACCACACATTTGATAGGCGTGATAAAATAGCCCCATTGCATTCCGTAAATCTTGAGAATTTTTCGGTTTCTTTTGAAAACCTTGGGCTATTTCTATCAGCATTTGGATTTTTTCCTCTGCTGTCGCTGACTCAGAAGATATGGCAGCAATAGCCGCTTTGACGGCGGAATCTGTAATACTAGGAGTTATATTTGGCATACTCTAGCCAGTTGGGGAATTTAGTCGTGAACTACCGCACACGCGCGGTAACAAGGCTGGTTTACGCAAGTTTCGAGATTCCCCAATCTCACATTTTTTCATCTTGAACAATTTGGAAGATGAAACACAGAGAAGCTAAAGAGCAAAATTCACAGGTATTTTTACCTAAAAAATTAATGGATGCTCCTTGATTCACCAAAATCAATCTTTATCACTATAAAGCAATCCATTGATAAAATTCTAGAGGGAAATTACCAATATCAATTTTTGTTTTAATTAATTTTTAGTTGACAACTTTGCTTTTGGTATCTTTAATTTTACCAATTAGCCAGAAATTGGACAAATGACAGACTAAATTATATATTATTTTCTTGATTATATCATCAAAATTAGATTTTTATTTTTGAGGTTTTTTTTAACGCAGAGGTACACAGAGGTAGGCGCAGAGGTTCGCAGAGGAGATGACAGAGGTTAATCTCCAGGATACTAAATTTTTTCTAAAAAATTTAATTGATTTAAACATTACTTTAATTTATTATAAAATAATCTATATGGATCAATAGGTGAAACTTTCCATATTTTTTTGAACAGCGACAGTTGGTAAGTTAATCATGTTGCTATTTTTCCTGCGTATCTCTTCATCAACAAGGACGGAATAATCCTCTTTATCTCGCTACATCAACAACAGAAACATACATAGCCAATGACTAATGTACTGTGGCTTCAAGGTGGTGCTTGTTCTGGCAACACCATGTCATTTCTCAACGCCGAAGAACCGACAGCTTGCGATTTAATTGCTGATTTTGGGATTAAAATTCTTTGGCATCCTTCCCTGGGTTTAGAACTAGGTGATAATTTACAAACCTTACTTTGGGAATGCGTTTTAGGTAAGACTCCTTTGGATATTTTGGTATTTGAAGGTAGTGTTGTTAATGCTCCCAATGGTACAGGAGAATGGAATAGATTTGCTGACCGTCCAATGAAGGATTGGTTAACAGATTTATCCCAAGCTGCTAAATTTATTGTGGCGGTGGGAGATTGTGCAACTTGGGGAGGAATTCCTGCTATGTCACCCAACCCCAGCGACTCTAAAGGACTGCAATTTCTCAAACGAGAAGAAGGTGGTTTTTTAGGTAAAGATTTTGTCAGCAAAGCTGGTTTACCTGTCATTAATATTCCCGGTTGTCCCGCACATCCTGACTGGATAACGCAGATATTAGTGGCGATCGCCACTGGACGCATAGATGATATAGTTCTCGATGAACTCCATCGTCCCCAAACTTTCTTCAATACTTACACCCAAACCGGTTGTACTCGCAATATTCACTTTGCTTACAAAGCTACAACGGCTGAGTTTGGACAACGCAAAGGTTGTCTATTCTACGACTTAGGTTGTCGTGGACCTATGACCCATTCTTCCTGTAACCGCATTCTCTGGAACCGCGTCTCATCAAAAACCCGCGCTGGAATGCCCTGTTTAGGTTGCACAGAACCAGAATTCCCCTTCCATGACCTCAAACCAGGAACGGTATTTAAAACCCAAACTGTGATGGGTGTTCCTAAAGAAATACCCCCCGGAGTCAACCACAAAGATTATGCAGTCCTCACCGTTGTTGCTAAAGATGCAGCACCAAAATGGGCAGATGAAGACTTTTTTACTGTTTAGTCAGTGGTCATTAGTCATTAGTGTCATTAGTTAGTTACCTTTTGCCTCTTGCCTCTTGCCTTTTGCCTATTCCCTTATTCCCTATTCCCCATTCTCTATTCCCTATTCCCTTTAATTATGCCAATTCAAACCTTAGATATTTCTCCCGTTGGTAGAGTCGAAGGCGATTTAGATGTCCGTGTCGAAATTGAAGACGGATATGTTACAAATGCCTGGACTCATGCTGAACTTTTTCGCGGATTTGAAATTATTTTACGTGGCAAAGATCCCCAAGCTGGTTTAATTGTTACTCCTAGAATTTGTGGAATTTGTGGCGGTTCTCATTTAAGTTCTGCATCTTGGGCATTAGATACTGCTTGGGGAACGGAAGTTCCTAGAAATGCAATTTTGGCGAGAAATTTAGGTCAAATTGTGGAAACAATCCAAAGCATTCCACGCTATTTTTATGGATTGTTTGCCATTGATTTAACTAATAAAAATTATCGCCGTAGTCATTTTTATGATGAAGCGTGTCGGCGCTTTGCTGCTTTTACAGGTAAATCCTATGAAATTGGTGTGACAATTTCTGCTAAACCTGTGGAAATTTACGCTTTATTAGGTGGACAATGGCCGCACAGCAGTTATATGGAAATAAATTAGGGAATTGCTTATATAGCAAGGATTTCTGAGAATAGGTGTAATTATTCCCTGGTTTTTCCTTAAATGAGGCAATAAAACCACCTCAGCCATATCATAAGTCCATTTATTTTTATCTACTAACAGCTATTTGGTGTTTTCAGACGTTACCTAATTTTTCCCTAAACATAAATTGGCAATTTAGCGATCGCATAACTATGGTAAATTTTTAGTAAGCAAAGAATAATCCCATCTACCCATCCTCTTTTAATCTTCTTCCTTATTATGAATTTCAAACGATGGCAGGAACTCAAGCAAATCCTCACGGAAGAAAAAGATTTGTCTAACATCTGGTCATATTACATGGATCATTTTGGAGATCATCCCAAATTCATCAACTTGGGTCAACCTGTTCAGAATCAATATATAGATGCAGTTGTCAAAAAAACCTGTCAACAACTATTTGGTCAAAACGTCAAAATTACCAATTCTCTCCTCATCCATATTCCCCGACATCAATTTTTTCATGGACCATTCCAAGCAAGTGGACGAATTGGTGGTGTGATTTTCTTTGAGGATATTAAAGTCGGTTTAATGGCTGTTTCCGCACAGTTTCCTCCAACTAGTGAGGTGAAATATTCTCGGTTTACCGAAGTAATGGATCTATCACCACCAACAGGTCATGATTTAAATTGAAGGGATAAAGTTGGATATGGAAATTTATTAACCCTTCCTGCATCAACCCAATCCCAAAATCGTCTAAACTAAAAGTATCCGCTAACTGCTAAAATCATGATGTCTCGCTGGTTTAATATTGCAGGTCCCTGTGAAGACGATATCCACTATATGCTATCTCCAACAATACGATTACCAGATTTGGAGGAGCTAATCCAACAGCGTAGTTATTTTGTCCTTCATGCACCGCGACAAACAGGGAAAACCACAGCAATGTTAGCCCTAGCACAGCAACTTACCGCTACAGGAAGTTATGCAGCAGTGATGGTATCAGCAGAAGTAGGAAGTGCATTTAATCATGATCCTGATGCAGCAGAATTAGCAATTTTAGGAATTTGGCGAAATACAATTGAGGATAGCTTACCCCCAGAACTACAACCCCAAACTTGGGTTTATAATGTTCCTGGACAGAGAATTGCTGAAAATTTAAGAGCTTGGTCAAAAGCTATAAATCATCCGATAGTATTATTTATAGATGAAATTGATTCTTTACAAGACCAAACATTAATTACAGTTTTACGACAATTAAGAGATGGTTTTCCTAAACGTCCAGAAAATTTTCCTTCATCGGTAGGATTAATTGGTTTAAGAGATGTGCGAGATTATAAAGTGGCATCGGGTGGTAGTGACAGATTAAATACATCCAGTCCTTTTAATATTAAAGTTAGTTCTATTACTATGCGAAATTTTAATATTGAAGAAGTGGGAGAATTATATCAACAACATACAGCAGCAACAGGACAAATTTTCACACCAGAAGCTATAGAGACAGCTTTTGATTTAACCCAAGGACAACCTTGGTTAGTGAATGCTTTGGCTAAAGAAGTTGTAGAAAAAATGGTTAAAGATAGAAATATTGCAATTACAAAAGAACATATTTTAAAAGCAAAAGAAATATTAATTGCCCGTCAAGATACTCATTTAGATAGTTTAGCTGAAAGGTTACGAGAACCAAGGATAAAAGCAATTATCGAGCCAATGTTAGCAGGTTTGGAATTGGGGGATATACCTAATGATGATATTCAATTTGTGATTGATTTGGGATTATGTAAAATGCACCCCTACGGAGGTTTAACTATTGCTAATCCCATTTATCGGGAAGTTTTACCCAGGGTTTTAACAGTCACACCAATGGCTTCTTTACCAATGATTGCACCAACTTGGTTAACCCCGGAAGGAGAGTTAAATATAGATGCTTTATTAACTGCATTTCTCAAGTTTTGGCGACAACATGGAGAACCATTATTAGGTAGCACTGGCTATCATGAAATTGCACCGCATATAGTATTAATGGCTTTTTTACATCGTGTTGTTAATGGTGGAGGAACTTTGGAACGGGAATATGCAATTGGTAGCGACAGAATGGATTTATGTCTGCGTTATAAAGATGTCACTTTGGGTATTGAGTTAAAGGTATGGAGAGATAAAAAACGCGATCCGCAAGATGATGGAATTGAACAGTTAGAATCTTATTTAGGGCGTTTGGGGTTAGATTTTGGTTGGTTATTTGTGTTTGATAGAAGGAAAAATGCCTTACCAATGGAAGAACGTTTATCAACTGAGGTTGTGGTGACGGAAAATCAACGTAGGATTACTGTGATTCGGGCTTGAGTGTGTTGATAATGAGCAGCTATGCGGAGTTAAGGAAATAAAGTTTAACGGTGAAGTTATGCTACACGGTTAGTCTCCGCTAATTTCTACCAATGTTTCGCCAGCAGCTAAAAGTTCTAAAGCTCTGGGTAAGGTTGCGCTCAGAATTTCACGCAACTGAGCATTTGAGGTATTGCCACAAGTCAGCCAAATAATTTGTGGAGGTGAACCAAGGCGCTCAACCAAATCTACAAAATCGCTGTCTTTAGTCATTACAATGGCTTCCTGAGCTTTTGCAGCTTCAAAAATTTCTGGATCTTCTGCATCTCTTAGTCCAAGATCACGCAAAGCCACAGCTTTAATCTCAAATGTACTACTAATCCAGGTAGCAATTGCCGGAGATAAATGTGCATCAACCCAAATTGTCATGCTACTAAAACTGGGTGATTAAGTTTACGAGAAGCATACAGAAGTGAGGCTTTCAGATCATCCGCTTCTAGATCAGGCATTTCCTCTAAAATTTCTTCTGCACTTAGACCGGCTGCAAGTAGATCCAGTACATCTGATACCCGGATTCTCATTCCTCTAATACAGGGACGACCACCGCATTGGCGAGGATTAACAGTAATTCTTTCCAGTAAGGTTTTCATACAACACAGTTTCTTTCACCTTCCAATCCTATCAATAAATTTTCTGGCTATCATCTCTGGCTAAATTTTTCTTCCCTGTTTCATTGGGTGTAACCAGATATTTGAATAGTGATCGCTTTTCTCAAAGATGTTTAATGGACTCGTTAGACCGTACCTCATAGATCGCTGATGATCAATGTATTCGAGTTTTCAGTATTCGAGTTTTCAATCTCTAAACGTCGGCTGATGATTTCGACTTTATCAGCATGAAATTATTATTTGATATGAAAACTTATCTCCTAAATTATCCACCCGTTTGAGCGATATTTTTCCAGGTTCGCTTCATGTATGGCTTACGCCACGCTTCGCTATCGGGATGTAGGCATGAAAGCAACAATAGACCCAATAGTTTGGAATTATGCAAAAGATAATGATTTGATGATCGTCTCGAAAGATGCTGATATGCACGATTTGAGTTTAGTGTTTGGGAATCCCCCAAAAGTCATCTGGCTTAGACTTGGAAACTGTTCTACCTTACAAGTTGAAAATTTACTGCGTAGGGAGTTCAGCACGATCAAATTATTTTATGAAGATGAAAATTCATCATTGCTTGCCCTTTCATAATCGCACTAAAAAATTGGAACTACGTTCAAGTAATCAGGTGCGTGACATTCCATTAACACACCCTACAAGATAGGCGATTATTAATAATTTGTTAGGCTTATTGACCTCGCCCTGGCTTACAGTCGGCAAAACTTAATGCTTCTGTGTCTAAAAAACTAGCGATCGCCATTTCAATAATTGCTTCAACGGGATAATCAATTTCAGTAGCACGAGAAATCAAGGCATCCTGAATCCATTCTGGTAAGTGTTTTAAAATAATTTCCGCATCATCGGACGAAATTTGCTCAGAAAGTTTCACTTGCATGGTTTAGGACTCCATAGGAATTTTAACGTTATATGGTGGCTCAGTTGCTCTCAAAATGATCGCCTCTAGTTCTAATAGTAGCTCAGGGTTTTTCGAGTAAGGTATTGTCTGCACCGCAATTCTTACATCTTCACTTTTATATTGATCGAGCCAAGCCCACAATTTGGCGAATGTATTGTAAAATGAGATTTTTTAGGAGGTGCTGTTTCTGAATGATTTTTTACCGGATGATTTAGCCATTGCCGAAATTCATCAAGCAATTGGTAATCTTGTCATTCGATTTCCATTACTTCATTGCCAAGAGTGTGCTAAGACACTCAAACAGTGGCTAAAACAACGTAAAATTCCTGGTAAAGTTTGGCGACTTTCGACTATATACGACAATGAAGATTTTATTTTGAGCGATCGCCTAGAAAAACAAGGTTGCTTTGAAACTATTACGGAAAATGGCGTTCATTACGGTGTTGAAGTTTTTGGCAAAATTTTCGACAATCTTTCCCCACAAGGACTATAGCCAGATAACTGGATTAGAGATTTTACTTCTCTATCTAATGAGTTTAAAATAGAAGTAATAGAAGAATTTTGAAAATTTTTAATGGAGTTAAACTCAATGAGTGCATTATTCAACTTACTAGAAAAAATTAAAACCAAACCCGGTTTATATTTGGGAACACCATCTATCAGTAATTTACGGATGTTTATTTTGGGATATCGCTTTTCTCGTTCTGAATTAGGTATTACTAATACTGAAACTGAAAGTGATTTTTATAAAAACTTTCAACCTTGGCTACAAAACCGCTTATCTATTCATACCGTTAACGCTTGGGATAAAATTATTTTACTCACCTGTATTGATGAAAAAGCTGCATTTGATTACTTTTTTCAATTACTAAATGAATTTATCCAAAGAGACAAAAGCCAGGATGTTGAACCAATTCTGGCTGAACCATCCTCTAAAAATTCTCAAAAAGCTGCCTGAAGAATAACACTGAATCTTAGTGTACTGGTTGTTTCTGTCGCAATTATTTTTTCAAATGCGATAGCAAACCGCTCTGTAGGAATCGCTTTTCTCAAAGATATTTAATGGTAAGGTTAGATGGCTAATATTTATAACTTAATTCGAGTGCATTGCAAAAGCTATTTAGTTGATTAAGCAAAGCATTATAGTAAACGTAAGCATCCTCTCGTTCATCTTGGAGAAGGGTATATAAAGTTAACTCTGGTTCTGGGGCTAGGTGATCTTTAGGGATATCTAAACCGGCTTCAGTTAAGCGGGTTGCGGCAATTGCAGCTAACAATGCCCCAATTGTATTAGATTCTCCATTGTGAAGATCATTCAGTCCAGGTAATATTATTTCTGCACCTGGTAATTCATTAAGATTCATGATTGATTTTCCTCCAGGTTATTTTCACAACGTTCAATAAATTTCTCAATTCTACTTCTAAGCATATCAGGGTTAAGAGAGGGGAATTTAAACCAGAACTCCTGTCATCTCCCCACAGATAGCTTATAATCAATGTATTATTGTATATCTCAAAGTTTAAAATATGTCACTCGCTGAGTTAATTCCTCTAGTCAATAATCTGAGTCAGTCAGACAAATTATCACTCTTCAAACTCCTAGCTGCACAAATCCCCAACGCTGAACTACAAGTTATCTTTTCTGCTTCAGAGTATCCGATTTGGTCGCCTTACGAAGCAACGGAAGCTGCAAACATCCTGATGCAGATGATTCAAGATCACCAAGAGGCATCCACTGATGGTTAGTACAGTGGAATTTCCCTTGAATGATGATGAAGCATTGCCCAAAATTCCTATCATTCTGAGTTATGCAGACTCTTCTGTTTTTGCAAATGCACTGCTAGATACTGGGTCTACTGTCAATGTCTTACCTTATGATATTGGGTTACAATTAGGCGCGATTTGGGATAATCAAACTGTCCGCTTGCCATTGGCTGGAAATCTTGCAAAAGTTGAAGCACGGGGGTTATTTGTACAAGTTCAAATTGGGAATCTTGAACCCGTTCGTCTAGCATTTGCCTGGGTACAAACCTCTAATGTACCCTTGATACTTGGGCAAACAAACTTTTTTCGAGAATTTGATGTTTGTTTTGAAAGATCGCAATCCACAATCAAAATTATCCGAGGTGATTAGCGATCGCTTTTCTCTCTGTAGGTATCGCGTAACCCACCGGATGATGTACAATATTCACATAATTGGTTATTTGTTGGGTTTCGTTTCCTCAACCCAACCTACAAGATCAGCGATCGCTTACCCATGAGATCGTAGTTAATCACAGTTAAGGAAACATAATAAAATGGAAATTGAGCAATCGCTTTTCTCTGTATCCCTTAAAATTGTAGAGTAAACAAATCTGGTCGAAATTTCTATGAGTGTCTTAATACCTGACGATATTCTTCGAGCCACAAAAATGACGGAGAATGAATTAAAGTTAGAAATTGCCATTATGCTTTATAAACAAGAAAAAATCAGTAGTGGGAAAGCTCGTGCTTGGACTGGACTAACAGTGATTGAATTTCAACATGAACTCGCTAAACGCGGACTTTGTATTAACTATGATGTGGAGGATTTTGAAGCAGATATGAAAACTTTGCAATCAATGAGGTTATTGTGATTGTTGTTAGTGATACCTCACCAATTACGAATCTAGCGGCTATTGGACAACTAAATTTGTTACACAAACTCTATACCAGCATCATTATCCCGGTAGCTGTCTATGATGAGATGGTAAATGTCGGTAAACCTGTTCCTGGTGCTATAGAGGTGAAAACTTTACCCTGGATTGAAACTCAAACAGTGACAGATCAACAACAAGTAATCACAATTCAGAAAAGTGAAGAAAACATTGATTTAGGTGAAGCTGAAGCGATCGCCCTAGCACTGGAATTAAACGCTGGTTTACTGTTGATGGATGAACGTCGGGGTCGGTTAGTGGCAACAAGCTATGGTTTACAAGTTACTGGCTTATTAGGTGTACTTATACAAGGAAAACAGAATGGGTTAATTAAGTCTGTCAAACCGCTTGTAGACCAATTGATTAAACAAGCTGATTTTCGGGTTAGTGATCAGTTGTATATGACTATTTTAGATATTACAGGTGAGTAAATTTTAATTCATAGTTGTCAATAAATAATTTAATAAGGATGGGATCGCTTCCCTCGTCGTAGGTATCGCACTTAACCCAAAACTAGAAATCTCATTTAATAATAGTTAACGAAGCACAAGAAAATGGAAGTTGAGCGATAGCGAAGCACTCCGTAGGAATCGCTTTTTGCAAAGATGTTTATTAGATTTATTGACCTCGCCCTGGCTTACAGTCGGCAAAACTTAATGCTTCTGTGTCTAAAAAACTAGCAATAGCCATTTCAATAATTGCTTCAACAGGATAATCAATTTCAGTAGCACGAGAAATCAAGGCATTCTGAATCCATTCTGGTAGGTGTTTTAAAATAATTTCCGCATCATCGGACGAAATTTGATCCGAAAGTTTTACTTGCATGGGTTAGGACTCGATATGAATTTTAACGTTATATGGTGGCTCAGTCGCTCTCAAAATTATCGCCTCTAGTTCTAATAGTAGCTCAGGGTTTTTCGAGTAAGGTATTGTCTGCACGGCAATTCTTACATCTTCACTTTTATATTGATCGAGCCAAGCCCACAAAAAAGCTTTATGTCCACCTTTAAAACGACTTCGTAAGCTTTTGGTTTTACCAATGTAAAGTAATCCCTGATATCTATGTCTAACTGCGTAAATGCCGGGACGGTCAGGAATATCGCTAAAATTTCGGCTCAAGGGTATGTTCATTTGTTACGCATAACATAACTCCAACCCTTATTAATGTAACCTTTACTTTCTCTATTTTTCCTTTTCTCAAGTGGCTTTTCTGAAAAGTCAATCAACAGTTCATCTTCTCGCTGGTAAACAGGTGCTTCATAATACTCAGCAGCGAAACGATTTAGCAGATTGTCATTTGTTAAAAACTTCTTTTCTCTATCAATAGCTGTCGCTAATATCAAAAGATCATTGATGGTATTACGAATATTACCTTTACATTTATGTTCCGATACAAATTCCGAAAATAGGCTCAATGCCTGCTCCAAAGATGATTTAGTAAGAGAGTAGCAATAATAACCACTATCAAGAATATACTTTAAGCGTCTTAAAAGATATTTCTGTTTTTGTTTGGGTAAATGAGAAATACTAAGTTTATATATGTCAATATTTTTCTCATTAATTATTTTGGAAATGGCCTCATTTCCAAATTCTCGATAAGCTGAAAACTGATTACCAAAATCAATGATTACCTGATCTGTCCGGTGATTGCCTAACCTCGCACTTTTAGGATTACTAAAATGCTCAAGAGTGTTAAAACTGTATTCTAGATGAGGATATTTAGCTGGATGAATAATATAGTAATCAGGTTGTTCTGACTCTTTAGACTGCGCTATTAAAAACTCATTAGCTGTAATTGAGTCGATTGCTAAATTTGCATCATGAAGACCTGTTTCAACGCCTTTGAACCGATATGACAATATCTGTGTATCAATAATTAAATCCACTGCTACATTTCTCCAAATACTAGAAATCTAACTATTTATTAAACGGATTATTAGACGAATCAGTTCATCAGTATTATTAACTTTTCAATTTTAGCTAAAGTTCCCCATTCCATTAAACTGCGATCGCACTAACTTGAAGCTGAGAGACGAAAAATTGCTCCAGGAGCTTCTGGAGGGTGGTTATTGCTAAAACTCTTAACTTTCCATACTCGATTATCAGCATCTTTAAAGGAGTGATAGTTAGCAGGTTCAATTCTTTTCTCATCAACTCTCAATCCGTTGATTTCATCGTAGTTGATTACTGCATGGGCATCACATCCGTCATATTTTTCAGAATAAGTACGAAGTAGAGAGCATTTTAATTCTTGATGTTTTTCTCCTGTTGTAAGAGTTACCTCCAATTTAATGTTTCTGTGATCCGTATAATTAAAGTCCTGACTCATCGAATTAATCCTTACCTAATAAATTAAGGTCTAACGGCTGAATTTAGCGGCAGGCGATACCTGCTGGTTTGTATACAATCATATAGTAAATATTACAGGTAAGTCTTGTCAAGTTATGCAGAATTTTTCTAGATAACACTACTGTTGGCGTTTAACCTTGTTGGTAAAGCTATTCGCAGTTTTATAGATTACTAGACATTCCCCAACAACCTCAACCTTTCCACCTCCAACCTCAACCTTTCATTCTCCATCCTCAACGCCAAAATCTCATTCTTCTGCAACTCAATTAACGACTTTTGACTCATCACCTCACCAAAAGCTTTCTTCCTATTTTCAATCCCAAACCATCTTTGATAAGTCTTAGTATGTTCATCAACAGTATGACCTAAATTATCTGCTGCTGCTTTAATTGGTATTCCCTGAAGATGCGCTCGAATTGCACAACCATGACGTAAATCATAAGGTTGAAAATCAATTCCCACTTTTCTAAACCATCTGGATATATCTCTTCGCATCCAATTAATATTTTGTACAGAAGCAATTTTTTCAACTTTTCTTTCTAAAATCTTTAACGGTTTGGGATTTTTTAAATCAAATAAATCTATCCATTCCGGTACAAAAGGAATAACTTCCCTATATCCAGTTTTTGTATTTTTATTCACCTTCCAAGTATGATCTATATTTTGCGGAGACATCCACCAATTAATATCCGGTTCTACAAATAATTCTCTTGGTCTTAACCCATAAGTTGCTAACATTCCATATACCCATCGCCACATTTCCCAAGTATCTATTTCATCACTAATATTTGTATTTTTGCGGTTGAGGGCGAATTTTTCAAAGAGGTGAAAAGCAGATATTATTTTTTCATCTTCAGGAATTTCTCGATGGGCAGGAGTGACATGATCTCGTTTTACATCAAGTTGAAATCCTAAATTAAAGGTTTTAATCAAAACAGAAGTTATCGCAATCAGTTCATTTTTTTTATTACCCTGAAATGAATTAATAATTTCCTCAAAATTTTCTTTTGTGGCTAAATGGGTGAGAGTCAAGTTTCTTTTAATGACAGATATATAGTTAGCAAAAGTATTTTGACTAGTTATAGTTTTCTGACGGGTTTGATAATATTTTTCCTCAAATGTATCTAATAATTCCCCAATTGTTTTTATCTCTTGCTTCTCTCTCGATTTAATTCCTAAATATTTCTCATTCCACTGGAAAGTATGACGAGCAATTAATTTACCTAATTCGTAACTTTCCTCAATTGCTGTTTTTAATCCCTCTAAATTTGCGGGTATTCCTAGAGACAAATCATACTGTTTTTTCTGCTTACCTACACTTTGTTCGCCTTGGCGAAGCGGAGCTTTATCACCTGGTTTTAAAGGTAAGGTAGCTCGTAATTGCAGAGAATTTCCAGTTTGTTTAATGGTAACTCTTATTCTCTCTCTTTTTAAATTATTATTGGCTTCGACTAACTTTTGTTCAAAAACTGCTTGATACTGTAATTCCGTTGCTTTTATTTTCGCCATTGTTCCCCTATAGCTACCGTCTGTGGTGTTCTGCGGTTCAAAGTCTGCAAACATATCTGCGAACCAGTCCCCGGTGTTTATATCTTCATGCAGAGATGGGGGATCGGTTTCCGATATGAACTGTTGTGTATCGCAATTACCCTGATTTTGCCGACTCATTCCCTAAATATTCCCTTATTTATAAGCTGAAATGGTGAAAATAAAATGTTCTGACTGAGCAAAATTACTTTACGCAATAAGTTACTCAGGAACATTTTTAGCATATCACCAGTTGTCATAGCAGTTATATGGTGCCTGGTGGTGTGATGTGCGCCCCCACTTTGACTGACATTACTCGCGCTTGGAGTATTTTGGAATATTTCCGCACCAATTGGTTAGAACCAGTTTGGTTAGGATGTTCTTTAGAACGATATGAGGAAATTCAATCTTATGAGGATTTCCAAAAGTGGTTAAATGAAGATATCAAACACCGTGAGTCTGACTTAGGCTTATATTGGCGTATGGGTTTAGATATCGGTTTAGAGCGATATGGTGCTGGTGTGGGTAAATATGTGACTTGGGGTTATATTCCCCATGAGGATAAATACAATAAACCCACCATTGAAGGACGTAACGCTGCTGTAATTATGAAAAGCGGTGTTTATGATAGCTTCACTGATACCCATGCTTTGATGGATCAAGCTTTTGCCCGTGAGAACTTAAGCCATTCTTGGTATGATGAAGGTACAGAAGATTGGCATCCAAGCGATCGCACCACTTCACCAACTATCAACAATAATAAAGATTTTAATGGTGCATATTCTTGGGCAAGTGCAGTCCTTCACCAAGACTTGGGACGTTTAGAGGCAGGTCCCCTCGCACGTCAATTAGTTGCAGGTGGAAATCATGGCGAATCATGGCAACATTATGACCCATTTATTCTGGATGTGTTTAAAAAAATGGGTGGTGCAAATGTCCATGTTAGGCAACTAGCGAGAGTTCATGAAATTGTCAAGTTATATCGCCAAGCTGAACGCTGTTTAAGGGAGTTTAAATTAAACGATCCTTGGTATATTAAACCCAAAGAAAAAGATGGTAAAGGTTGGGGTGCAACGGAAGCAGCAAGAGGGGCATTATGTCACTGGGTAGAAATTGAAAAAGGCAAAATTAAACAATACCAAGTTATTGCCCCTGGAACTTGGAATATTGGACCCCGTGACGGTGCAGGACAACGTGGACCAATAGAACAAGCATTAATAGGAACACCTATTGAAGACCCAACTGACCCCGTAGAAGTTGGTCATGTTGCCCGTTCTTTTGATTCTTGTTTGGTGTGTACTGTTCATGCCCATGATGCCAAAACTGGAGAAGAATTAGCACGTTTTCGGACAGCTTAATTTCAGTTTTCATACCATTTCTTTATGAGGCTGCGCTAAATTTCTTTAGCTCTTTCTTTGTGTACTTTGCGTCCTTTGCGGTTAGTTATATAATTCGGCGCATCTTCACACAGAATTAGTATCAGTTGCAAAGAGATTTTAAGGGTGGGTATTACCCACCTGGTATTTTCATATTAGAGATAGATGTTACTTTTTCTTTCAGCCCTTATACTTGAATTTTATCAACCTCAGAATAAGAGATAGAGTTTATGAGTTGGTTAAAAAGACTTTTTGGCCTAGAAAAACCAGAAAATGCACAAATAAATCCGACTCCCCAGATATCACAAACTACAGCTACCGCTACCGAAACAATTCCTCCAGAACGCCTAGGATTGAATGGAGAATATGACCAAAGTGGTTTAGCCAAGCGTGTTACATTAGCTTATGACGAAGATCCTCAACTCGATGATGTTAACACTCTCTGGGTTGCTCAAACAGGTAGCACTGTGGTACTAAGAGGCAAAGTTCCCAATCAAAATATTCTCAACAAGATGATATCTGTTGCTAATTCCGTACATGGTACTACATCTGTAGATACCTCGGAAGTAAAAATCGGCTAGTCAAATGTGACAGGAAACAGATGGTTTTTTATTGAGAATTTTTTAATTCCTGGTAAGTATTCAGCTATCAGTAATCAGTAATATCTCGCGTGAAACTGAGTTAATAACCAGTATGCAGAGTTTTGTCAAATTACAGCATATTATTGATGATGTTCGTATGTTTGCTGACGGCTGACGGCTGAATGCTTATAACTCCTGTGCTAACTATTTCTCTGAATCCAATTCAAAATTACCTTGTTGACTTGTTCAGGAGATTCATCATGGGGACAGTGACCCACATCTTCTAGATAAAGCAATTCTAATTTTTCGTTATAGCGAGCAAATTCACTAGCTAAAACCGGGGGAACAAATCGATCTTTTTGCCCCCAAATTAATAAGATGGGTATTGTTAAGTTTGGCAATATTTTCTTGACACTGGGACTAAAATCTACTCCTATGGAGGCTTTAAACAGGGCAATAAAAGCACGAGTAGAACCCCTGTCTTGGGGTGGTCCTGCTAAAATCTCTATGAGTTCATCCGTGATCGCTTCTCGACTTGCATAAGCAAGACTAGCCCAGCGTCTTAACACACCTGGCCGTCTTAAAAATTTGAAAAGAGGTTTGAGGAATAAAGGAGAAGCCACTACACTTTTAATGCCGCTGACTACTGGGTGTAAAAAAGTAGGGATGGCTTCTTGTTCCAGGGTCGGATCAGGCAAACTCATCATTACTATCCCCTTAACCATTTCCGGATGGACAGCAGCAGCCACTAAAGTAATGAGTGAGCCTGTTGAATTACCTACTAATATGACTGGTTGGCGGATAAATGCTTGCCAAAATTCATAAACCTGTTCTACCCACAGTTCTACGCTGTAATTAACGGAAGCTTTTTCAGAAGCGCCAAAACCCAGCATATCTAAAGCATAAACTGTATTATATTCACTTAAAACTTCTAAATTATGTCGCCAATGGCCAATGGATGCACCGAATCCATGTAATAAGATTAACGGTGTTGTATTTTGCTGGTTTTGACACTGAACCGAAGCATATTGAGACCGGATGTAGGTATAGCGGATTTGCCAACCCCGCCAAATCCAGTCTCTTTGATTACCAACTCGCTGCTGCCAATGTACCGCAGTGTTCACGTATTTCTCCAACTCACTGGCTGATAGACACTACTCATCTCAACAGAATATGTTACTTATCTTACTAACGGTAGAATAATGTGTTACATTGATTTTAATAAGTTAAATCTATAGCTAGTTGACTATGCCGAGTGTTTATTCACAATTGGAAATGTTAAGACTACCGTCAAAAAATGTAATAATAGTTAATCTTAGCCAAGATTGTGTATTTTAGATTAACTATTGTAGAGAAATTATATCAAAGTGAGTAGAATGACAAATACAATAGACTATCCAACTATTGTATGGATTAGCTACCCTAGAGATATAGACTCATTTTTCAATTTTGAGTCATTTCCGTACTTTGCCCTTATGGGCAGACCAAGCAAAACTAAGTAAACCAAGATCAAGCCAAATCCTTAACTAAAGAGCTCCCAAAAATCATAATGCCTGTGATTGAGAAAAAAAGAACTCGCGATCTGCCCCAAATTAACGAACGCATTCGCTTCCCGAAAATTCGGGTCATTGACACTGATGGTGCCCAACTGGGAATTATGCCACCCCATGAAGCACTGCAACTAGCAGAAGAAAAAGAGCTAGACCTGGTGCTACTCAGTGACAAGGCCGACCCACCAGTATGCCGAATCATGGACTATGGGAAATATAAGTTTGAGCAGGAGAAAAAGGCGCGGGAAGCCCGGAAGAAGCAGCACACAGCTGACGTGAAGGAAGTGAAGATGCGCTACAAGATTGAAGAACATGATTATAATGTGCGCGTCAAGCAAGCGGAACGCTTCCTCAAAGATGGTGATAAAGTCAAAGCTACTGTGATGTTCCGGGGTCGAGAAATCCAACACAGTGACTTAGCAGAGGACTTGCTCAAGCGTATGGCCACTGATCTAGAACCTTTTGGTGAAGTTCAGCAAGCGCCAAAAAAAGAAGGGCGAAATATGATGATGCTGATTTCACCCAAGAAGTAAGAATTTGTAGGGTGTAGGGTTTGGTTGGGGTGTAGGGATCGAGAAAAGTTGGAAAAGAATTACCAATTACTAGTCACCAAGCATCAACTACCTGCCCCATCCTCTGACTGTAAATTTATTGCAAAATGATAGTCCTGGCATCTGAGTGGGAAAGATAATACTCAGTTGTTCAGGACTTTTGCTGTAAGTATTCAGTTTTAGCATAATGCCTAACGGCTTGGCGGCTGATGGCTGAATGCTTATCTTTTGCCATTCAGTAACTGTTATTCTAATTACTTAGCTGTGGCGCTGTGATTACCTGTTTCACACCTCAGAAATGAAAATTACATGGAATTGAAAAATCACTGGTTGACTAGCAATAAAGGCGCTTTCGCAAACCTGCTGAAGTGGGTCAATCTCCGACCAGAGGAGCTTGAGCGCACTTGGACGATGTTTGCCTTCTATACAATTGTATCTGTAGGGTTGCGGTGGGCGGAGGATAGCACTGTAGCTCTGTTTTTAGATGAATATGGGGCGGGACAACTACCCTGGATTTATATTGCCAGTGCCATTACAGGTGCTGGACTGGTGGTTTTATATTCTTGGTTACAAAAGGTTTTCCCATTACGTGCGGTGATTGTGGCGATCGCACCGGGGATGGTAATGCCTTTATTTTTACTAGTAGCATTGCGTTGGGGTGTACATATTCCCTACTTGGCAGTAATTATTATTTTTCTGCTCAGGTTGTGGGTGGATGCCTGTTATGTGGTCAATGACCTCAACACCTCTATTGTTGCCAATCAACTATTTAATATTCGGGAGATTAAGCGTACTTACCCATTGGTGAGTAGTGGCATATTAGTAGCAGATGTAATTAGTGGCTTTAGTTTGCCTTGGTTACTAAAATTTGCCAACTTGAATAAAGTCATTCTCATTGCTTGTATTGTCATTTTATTAGGCTCAGGAATTTTATTTTATTTAACGTATAAATATCCCACTGCTTTTCCTTATACTCCACAACGAGAAATTACAGAAGAACAAGCTTCCCGACATCGCCGTTTAGAAACACCTCTGAAACGCTATGTTTGGCAGTTGTTCGCGTTCTTTGCCCTACTGCAAGTCATTGGCTTGCTGATAGATTTTCAATATTTACGGGAACTAAATTCTAATTTAGGCGAACAACAACTGGCCAGCTTTTTAGGTGTGTTTGGTGGCATTGTGGGACTGTGTGAATTAGTTACCCAGTGGTTTATTTCTAGCCGACTGATTGAAAAACTGGGGGTATTTTTCACAGCCGCACTTTTACCAATTACTGTGGGCTTTTTATTACCAGGGGCAATCTCGGTCTTGAACTTATTTCCAGCTATTGAAGAGCCTGGATTTTTCTGGGGTTTAATCAGTCTTAAATTCTGTGATGAACTGCTACGTTATACCTTTGTGATTAGTAGCGGTCCGGCACTTTATCAACCTATTCCGGAACGAATTCGTAGCCGAATGCAAGCTTTATCCAGTGGTACAGCCGAAGCGATCGCCTCTGGTTTGACTGGGTTAGTGATTTTTGGCAGCATATATATCATTGATCAATATGTTCCTAAACCATTGCAAAAGTGGGTATTAATTGCTGAAACAGTAGTAGTTGCTGCCACTTGTTTAAAAGTTGTATGGGAATTGCGATCGCGCTATGTAGATGTATTAGTTTTAAGTGCAGAACGGGGTGGTTTGAGTGCGGCAACTGTAGGTTTGCGAGCCTTCAAACAAGGAATAGTCAAAGCTTTAGTAGAAACAGGCTCTAGCGCCGATAAAAGCTCTTGTTTGGAACTTTTAGCCCAAATTGACCTTGCCGGTGCAGGACAAGTTTTAGCACCCTTGCTAGTGAAATTACCTTCAGATTTGCAAGCCCAAAGCCTAGAATTGATGCTCAAATCAGGTGTCAATCCCCTGTATGTACCTGAAGTGCGTCGCTTATTAGACCAACCCCCAGCAACCCTTGATCCGGAAGTGTTTGCTTTAGCTATGCGTTACGTTTGGCTGGCGGAAGAAAACCTCAATTTAAGTCTTGTTGAAGAATACCTACAATCACGACACCATCCACTCATCCGCGCCACCGCAGCTTCATTACTACTGCGTCAGGGAACAGACCAACAAAAAGGAGCAGCCACCAAAACAATACGGCGGATGCTTACCCATAAAGAAGAACAAGAACGAATTAATGGAGTCAAGGCACTCAAAGAATTGGTTTATTTACAGGCTTTGCGAATTCACATTCCCAATTTGTTGCAGGATGACTCATTGCGGGTACGCTGTGCTGTATTGGAAATGATTACTGCTACTAATTTAGAGGAATACTATCCCACACTCTTAGCAGCACTATACTATAAGTCCACTCGCAATACAGCTATGCAGTGCCTGGTAACTCTGGAAAATGAAGCCATACCCATGTTGTTGAAACTAGGCACAAATGCTTACAAACCGGAAGTTGTGCGAATGTGTGCTTGGCGTACTATTGCTCAAATCGGCACAATAGAAGCAAGAGAAACCTTATGGTTACAGTTAGAAACATCGCGGGGTAATACTAGGGACTATATTCTGCAAAGCTTACTCAAAATTCACCAACAACCAGGAAATGTCAGTGCTATAGATCAGTTTTATGAAAGTCGCGTCGAAACTTTAATTGAGCAAGAATTAGAATTTCTCGGTGAGATTTATGCAGCTTATCTAGACTTCCAAAATCTCGACTCTCTCGAAAATTATCAAGGAAATGAGAGACTGTTGACTATTGCTCAGTTGCTGCAACGCTTACTTCTAGAATTGGAATTGGATATTAGAGATAGGTTATTACTGCTGTTGAAGTTGCTTTACCCCGCTGAAAAAATGCAAGCCGCAGCTTTTAATCTTCAATCTCAGTCACTTGTTAATTTAGCAAGAGGCTTAGAAATATTAGACCACACTGTAAATTTGCCTTGTAAGTCTTTGTTGTTAAACATTTTAGATCGACGACCAGAACAAGAAAAGCTCAAATATCTTGTCGATGCGGGATTTTGGCAACATGAAAATATTCCAGTTAAAAAGCGCCTCTCCAGGTTGATATCTCAGGGATATTTGCTCTCTGATTGGTGTTTAGCTTGTTGCTTGCATTTTGCTCAAGCGGCTTATGTTCGACTCACAACTACGGAAATTTTAGTCAATTTACGCCACCCTACAGGCTTTGTGAGGGAAGCAACAATTTCATACTTGAGTGTAGTTTCTCAGCGAGTACTGCAAGAAATTCTCCCTCACTTGCAAACAGATCCCCATCCACTTGTGGCTGCTCAAGTCAAAGAGTTGATCGAAAAGTACAAAGAAGGAGTTCAGTAGTATGGTTTACGCCACGCTGCGCTATCAGAATACAGGAGTTCAGGAGAATATTGGCGAATATTGGCGATCCACCTTAGTCACCCTTAGAAAGGGGGAAACAAAGGCGTTTTTAGCCTACTTTAAAAAAGGGGGTTGAGGGGTTAGGTTTCTGGAGATTATTAGTTTCATCTAATACTTTTAAACCAACCTCTTAGCCAAAGAATTTATTTGGGGGAAATTTACCTTTTTTTGGGCAATATTCAGAGCAATTTATGGCTTCTTCTGTGAGGACGATATCAGGATTTACAGCACACTTAAGATAATGATTATTGGAGAAAAATTTACAGTTTTTACAAGGAACTTGACTTAGATTGTTGATGTTAAAAGCTAATTTATTGTCTGCATGAGAGCGAATTTTTTGGAAAATAAACAAAAAAATTGCCCAAATAAAGACAATGCTGAGTGGAGTTAAAGCTATTGCTAAATCGGAAATATTCAATCCCTCCTGTTGTGTGGCATATTCCTGTTTAATTTGACTGTGTGTTAACTGATTAAAGCTTTTATTAGCCACTACTTTTTGTAGTGATATCTGCTCAACATACATATTATTTACCTTCTCTATATATGTTTTTCTCAGCAATTTGTGAAAACTAGATTCTTGTCAAGATTTCAATTATAGGTGTAACAAAATAAAAGTTCAGCTATCTCTGTCGATAGGTTTGCTTGGGACTTTATGAATATATATCAAAAGTAAGAAATTTTTAAAATACCAATTAATGAAACCAGGATTACATAGATTTAAAATAAGCCTATGGATAGATGATTTTTTATTAAAATTGTATATGTCAAGTAGAAATCAAATCTGTTGATAAATTGAATGTATTGATTGTATTATAATTATAGGGATGAAAAATATGAACTTGCTATTTTTCCAAAGAATTCCTGTAAATGCTCTAGCATTACTTTGGCTGGCGTACAATCTTCTGGGATGGTATCTTGCCGCTAATCAGATTGCTTGGTTAGTAGGTGCTTTTGTGGCTGCGATCGCTATAGCTATAGTCAGAAAAAGTAACACTTGGTTAGAAAATTTCTTAGTCTTTGGTTCTCAAACCTTAGTTGTCGTCTTAGTTTTAAGTGCGTCAATTGCTTTAATTGCAATTTGGTCAATTTTATTCGGCATTTTTCTGATACCGTTAACGACCACGCTGTTAGCTGATTTAGAAATGCGTTTGTCTGGCTTTAGTAAAACAGATTCTTTTTGGATTTTAACAGTAATTGCCGGCTCAGGTTTGGCTGTAGGTGAAATGATAGACATCCTCATTTTTCCGAGTATTCAATACTAGGGTTGATGTCATCATTTCACAGAATGAATTTCTTATTTTGATTTTGTTTCTAATCTAGTTTTGACATCTGCTGCAAAGTCTTCATATCTTCTCAGGGGAATTACTTCTACCTGCACCGTTTGACCCAATTTTTTCATGATCGGTAAATCCAAAAGAATTTGATCAAGGGTGTCAGGTGTGGGAACATCAATAATTACAATTACCCGACGAGTTCCCACACATTTCCACAAATCGACAACAATTCCTGCTTCCTTAGCTTGCAGTGCTGCGTCTGCTTCTTCACTCCAAATGGTAAAGAGTTCTTGTTGTGTCATGTTGTCGGGGTATTCGACGTGAAAATCTAGGTGATATAGCATGGTTGATTTTCCTAAATTTGGTTAATTACAATTAATAAAATACTATAGATAAATGTTGCGTGCAAAGACGCAAAGGAAGAATTAGACTTATTTGGGGTTTGGTCTAGATATATTACAGACATTAGGAATTAATTACTCATCTTCAGTAATTTCTTCCTGAGCAGTTTGGATTAACTCATCTTCAGTAATTGAAATTGCTTGAAGTGGATCGCGCTGTGAAACTGCTTTGGAATGTGGATATATATCTATAGTTAAAAAGAAAATAGTTTTGTGATTATAGGTAATCACAGCAATATTACTTGAGGTTGTTGCTAATGAAAATTTGAGGTCTTTATCAGTTATTT
Source organism: Sphaerospermopsis aphanizomenoides BCCUSP55 (assembly GCF_001586785.1). Classification (GTDB taxonomy): domain Bacteria; phylum Cyanobacteriota; class Cyanobacteriia; order Cyanobacteriales; family Nostocaceae; genus Sphaerospermopsis_A; species Sphaerospermopsis_A aphanizomenoides_A. The sequence continues at coordinate 30,437 of NZ_LUFH02000014.1, read as the reverse complement.
TGTATATTATTAAATAACCAAATGGTTCATTATAGTGCTGAGTATAAGTGTAAATTTGACGGAAAGCCTTGCGAATGTATCTTTTACCACGATCATCTGCATCAAAGATTTTCGTATCTGCAAGAAGTGGATCATCTGAACCTTGTGCAGCTATTAAATCAATTGCTCCCCTGAGAGATGATGGCTCAATACTGAAATTTAAACCTTGATCATGAAGATAAGAGTACAAATCAAGTGCTAGTGACTTTTCTGCTTTTTGTGTATTCTCCTTAGTTAAATCAAAAAGTTTATCTTGATAAAACCATTCGCTACGATGTTTATAACGAAGCAAGAGGCTTAATATTGCTCCGTGGTCATCTAATTTTTCATCTACATATTCATAGAATGGCTCAAGATAAAAATGAATAACTTCACGTATGTTGTTATCTGAGCCTAAAGTTTCTCTATTAAATGAGACGGGAAATGTATAGGGTTGCTGCAATATATACAATTTATCATTATCTAAAGTAATTCTATGAAGGACAGCATATCCAATAGCAGCAGTTTCTTCTTCAGATTTAGCCTCTACTTTTTTACCTTGGAAAATACCTTCAACAAAAATATCTACTTCTGGAAAACGTACAAGTAGTAATTCTGCAATTCCAACCAAAGTTGGATTACTACGAAAAAATGTCCAGAACTGCTTTAAACTAGGAATAAAAAAGCTATTACTGACTGATTTAAGACGGGAAACACGCTTTTGTAACTTATGACGTAAATTCTGAATTATTTGGGGATTCATCGTTTAAGCTCTACTTACTTTTATAATCAAGACTAAGGTGCAAAACTTCGCGCATCAACAACTACTATTTCCGAAAAACGTTTGAAGTCATCAATATTAAATGTCAGTAAATGTGTAATTTTGTGCGTTACCATCGCTGCAACTAAACGTGCATCATGTACCTGTTTACCCATAACTTGATGTTTAATCACGAGAGATTCCCATTCAATAAAAATCTCAGGTGTATCAGTTTGTAATGTAAATATCTTTTTCAGCTTCTCCGTTTCTTCTGCTGCTTGAATGATGGTTAACCCTAACCCATTACTGTTAATTGGTCGTGTAGCAACAGCCCAAAACTCGATTAGATTCTGAGGAATTATATATAATAATTCACATTTTTGTTTAAGTGTGACAATCGCTCTTTGAGCATCAGGATTCATTGGGTTGTTTTTCTGCACTAAACGCAGCAAAATATTAGTATCTACCAAATAACTCATAACATTTCATCTTCTCTGGTATAAATACTCTCTCGACTAATCGCTGCATCAGAAAGTGGTGGTGCTAAAGTAAAAGCAGGACTATTGATTAAATCTGTCAGTGCTGTTTCCCACTCTTCCTGAGTTGCTGCTTGAGAAAAAGATTGCTTTTCCTTACTCGTCAAACTTGCTTCAATCAAAGATTCAAGATAAACTTCCACTGATACGCCTTTTGCAGCAGCTTCAGCAATAAGACGAGCCTCTATTTCTGGTTTTAATTGTAGTTGTATTGTCATTTGTTATTTCCCAATTACGTATCCCTTACGGGAGCCGGAGGCATTATTACGAATTACGAATTACGAATTACGAATTATTCCGGTGCTATTCCCTCCTCCACAGGACGAATAATAGGCGGCGCTGGTGTTACCTCTGGTTTAAATATTCCCTCTAAAGCTTGTTCCAAAGTTTGCGCCATGACAATGCGATTTTCATAAGCAACAACCACCCTAACCAAAGTTGGGATACTATTCTGGGTTGCTTCTAAATAAATTGGCTCAACATATAATAAAGATTGTTCAATAGGAATAATTAAAAGATTACCTTGAATTGCTCTCGAACCTTGACGATTCCATAATGAAATTTGTTGAGAAATTACTGGGTCTTGGTTAATTCTCGCTTCTATTTGTTCTGGCCCATAAATCAAACGTTCTTTAGGAAAGTTATAAAGCAGTAATTTACCGTAATTTTCTCCATCAGAACGTGCTGCTAACCAAGCAATTAAATTTGTCCGTTCTTTTGGTGTATAGGGAAGTAGTAAAAGAAATTCTTCAGAGGGAGCATTAGGAAGACTAGTAGTTAAATAGTAGGGTTCAATTGGACGGGTTTGAGTTCCATAGATTTCATTGGGAATTTGCCATTGGTCTTCCCGGTTATAAAATACTTGGGGGTTAGTGATGTGATAAGTCATTAACCGTTCAGATTGAATTTTGAAAAAGTCCACCGGATAACGGATATGACTGCGGAGATTCACAGGCATATTTGCCAACGGTTGAAACATTTGCGGGAAGATTTTTGACCAAGCAATAATTAGAGGATCTTTTGGTTCAGCAATGTAAAATCTGACTGTGCCGTTGTAAGCATCAATTACAATTTTAACGGAGTTACGAATATAATTAATGCCATCGCCATTTTGGTCAGAATAGGGATAGTGATGGCTAATTGTGTAAGCATCTACTATCCAGTAAAGATAATTCTTTGCTCCTGAAAATTCTGGATTTTTATTGTCAGGATTGGCATCAGCAGCTACTAAATAAGGCTCGCTATCAAATTTTAAAAATGGTGCTATCGCCCGAATACGTTGGTTAATATTTCGCCGGAATAATACCTTAGTTTCTGGCAGAAAATTCCGTGTAAATATCATTTGCCAATCTTTTAAATACGTGGCAAATAACAACCTTCGACCCAGAGAACCAATTTTGATTCCACCTTTACCATTGTATGTATTATAAATATTATCACTGCCACTGGGATAATCTAATTCTTTAACTCTTGTGCCAGTCATGACATGAGTATTAGAAATTTCGCCGTAATAAATTCGCGGTTCACCAATAGGAATACTTTCACGAATAGCTGCACTAGAAGTAGTTAATGCACTACCATTACCACTAATATCTTTAACAAAATATTCTGGTAAACCACCAGCAGCAACTGTATTTACAGGACTCATGGTAAAACCATAACCGTGGGTGTAAACTAAATTGCGGTTTACCCATGTTTTAGCTTGCGGTGGAACAGAATTATAATCTAATTCTCTGGCAGCAATTAGTACCTGACGTTTTTCCGTTGATGTGGTTGTTTGTTGGTTTGGTTCAGTTTTAATTGTGTAGCGATCAATATCGGCATCGGGAAACCGATAATAGGGACGAATTTGTTGTAATTCTCTATTAGTTTTTAATAGTGGTTCTTGATCCCAAAGACGAATATTTCTAATTGTTAGATCATTGGCTTTAAGATCAGCTTGGGTTAATTTTCCTTGGGGATTAAAAGTTTGAGAATCAATTATTTCTAAATCAAATGCTTGCCGAGTTAAGGCAATAGTCCGCTGGATATAAGGTTGCTCTCGCTGTAATTCATTGGGCTGAACCATTAAAGATTGCACAATAGCAGGTACAATAAAATCACCTATAATTATTAAACTTACATAAATACATAAACTATAAATTGCCCAGCGATGATGTTGAGATTTGGGTTTCCAGAAGCAAGTTTGCCATAATAAATAAAATGCGATCGCCACAGCTAAAACACATAACATGGTGTCCGCTGGTAACTGTACCTTATCATCAGTATAACTAGCGCCAAAACTCACTCCACGGGGAGAATAAACGAGTTCATAACGACCTAACCAATAACTCAAGGCTACTACCAACATCAAACAGCCACCTAAGCCAAATAAATGACGTTGTTGTGGTAGAGAAAAACCAGGAAAAATGCCTTGACTGAGACTATCTCCTGATAAAAGATAGATGAGAGTAACGGATAAAAAGCTATATAAACATAACCCAATTAGCCAAAATGCCAATAGTTCCCAGAATGGGAGTGAAAATATATAAAAGCTGATATCTTTGCCAAATAAAGGATCGGTACTATCAAAGGTAGTAGAATGGAAATAAAGCAGTATTTTTGACCAATTTTGAGATAGTATCCACCCAAAACCGAGACTCAAAACCAGTGCGATCGCTCTCAGCAAAAATTGAGAAGATATTAAGAGTGCGATCGCCATGATCAAAGCCAAGCCAAAAGACCAGACTTGAGAAATAATTTTGCTTCCCAAGTTCCCAACAATCTCTGGTCTAAATAGAATCGTCAACGGCAAAATAACCTGATTAACTTCTCCATGCCAGTAACTGATCAAAACTTGTCCATAATGCTTGACGATTAACCCCAGTAATAAACTCAAACCCAAGGTTAACGGTAACAACCAAATTAATTTAATTTCTCTGTTTCCCCTTTTCAATTCAAAATTGTGAGCAATTTTTCCATATTGGGGACTCAGAAACTTTGTTAAGTTACTACTAAAACTTTTTTCTTTACTTCTCGCTGGTTCACTGTTAAGAGACTGGGGATATTGGTAGCGTTGTGCTAAAGTCAAATTTCCCCACAAATAGATCAAACTAACACTAACAACACCCACCCATAAAGCACCTTGAGTTATTAACCGCACCAGCAATGTTTGCAAATAGCCAACTTCCTGAAACCAAAAAATCTCAGCCCCTAGATGAGAAGAAACATCCAAGAGTAACCACAGCCCTAGGAATGCGATAATAACTTTAGAGTATAATTTCCACGACATTCAATTTCCAGGAAGTAGGTGACAGCTTACAGCAAAGACATTAACTATTGACAACTAACAGAAAATATTAATTCCAGTTGCCAATAATGGTAAAAGCCGACCAATAATATGGATGAGATAAGTCAATGTTACCTGAATTCAACAGTTCTGGAGTGAGAGGAATGCTCTTTTCTGGAGACAGGTATAACTTTCCATCTGCTATACGGACTTCTTCTTTCAACATTGCTATCTGAGCTTGTCTCAGAGACTCAGACCGCAAGGGTATAGTATTTAACTCATCGTAAAATTTGGTCATCAAGGCTAGAGAACCTTGATCACTAACATACCACAAACTACCCAAAACAGTTTTCACTCCTGCTTGCACTGCTAACCCAGAAAATCCTAATTCTGCTTCATCGCTACCCACAGCAGTTCTACAAGCACTTAAAACCAACATTTCTACTTTAGGTTCTTTACTCCATCCTAATTCTTGAGATAACTTTCTTAATTGATCTATGCGTATTTTTTGATTCCAAAGTTGAATGTAAGAATTATTAATTTTTCCTGGTTTAAAATCTCCATGAGTGGCTAAGTGCAGAATTCCAAAATGCTTTTTACGACTGAGAGATTCAAGATTCTCTAATGTAGATTCTTGATCCAATAAAGTCTGACTTTGAGAACGCCAAAGTTCTTTACTTACTGTGTTGATTTCTACAGGTACAGATGGTAAAGGATCTTGCCCTTCTGTACTTTGTGATATCCCTAAAGCCAGAATATCAGATTTAACTATGGGAATATAACGGGTATCTGTGAGACTAAAACTAGGTATAATCCCAACACTGTATTTTTCAATCAGAAACTGATTACCGTCATACAATGCAGCAATGGGGAGAGTACGTAAACCCCTATCCAGGGAAAATATGACAGTATTAATTTTATTGGCTTGTAGGGCTGGTTCTATAGGTTTAATTATCCATTCATAGAGCTTTTGTGCAGGTATAAAGTAACTTTTTTCTCGAAAATTGGTAACTTTAGAACGAAAATCTTGAGCTACTTTTTGGATATTGCTGTTGTTAGCTTCTCCCACATATTCACGAACAATTTCACCAGTTTTTACTGATTTGTCATTTTTAGGTTTTGGTGAATTTTCTTCATTTAACAAATCTTTGTCTTGTGGCTTTGGTGGAATGAGAATTAAGCTGAGTTTATCTTGTAAGGAAGTGACGTAAAGAACTGCTGCATTTTTGCCTGTTAACCTAGACAAATTACTGAGTTCGTCACCAATTTCTTCTGCTGAAGTAATCTCACCAAAAAAATCAATACCAAGCTGCGTTCCATATTCTAAGGCTTGCAGTTCCTCAATTTGGGCAACTGCTTCCTCTGCTGTTAATTCTGAAAAATTCCTATCAAAGGTTGGACGATCAACAATTGGAGTACCAGGTGTATTACTAGAATTATCATTAATTTCTTGAGGGTCAGGATTAGTAATGTCTGACTGATTGGGGACAAATTCTTGAGGGTCAGGATTAGTAATGTCTGACTGATTTCCTACTTGAGCTTGAACAGATTTAAAAAACAAAATCACTAAAATAACTGATAAAAAAATTGACAGAAATGAACGAGAAAATTTCATTGATTTTATCCTAAAATCCAGTGATAAATTTCTTTAAAACGAAAAGCTATAACCAACTCCTAAGATAAAGCGTGTACCATCACCAGCATTGCCAGTCATGTCACTAATTCCTGGCGTAATTACCAAAGGAATATTCTCAAATGGAGCTACAGATACACCTAAGCCTAAATCTTGTCCACTCCATTCAACAATTGCATTCACAGGTTTAGCGACTCTTAAAGCTATACTGCCAAAAACACCAACCGAATCAATTTGATTGCTAATATCTGATTCTGAGCGAAACTGTCCTCCACCCACACCAGCAGACACATACACCCGGCTAAAAGGCTGACTTTCACTATCCTGGAGACGGAACATTTTAGTAATTACACCGTAACCAGATTGACCCCCATCAGTATCACCAAAAGTGATAAAGTTTTTAACACCAACAGCCACTGCAAAATCTGCTGGAAGTTGACGATGTAATTTGAAACTAATGTTTCCATCTTCAAATGTATCTAAATCAACAACGCCTATGTTGATATCTAAACCGACCGATTTTCTCGCATCACCAAGACCGAAACCAACCCCTAACACTCCATCCGCTGTATCAGTAAACCGAGCGCGAGATTGTATTCCCACACCAACAGAAGCTCTTCCCCAAGATTTACCATAGGCTGATGGTGTGAGCATGGTAATACCTGGAGATGAAGGCGGCCGTGCTTTTCTTTTTTCTAAAACTAAGGGCAGTTTTTGTGGTTTAAATGGCTTTTGTTCAGGATATTGAGGTTCTGTTTGTAAGCTATTTTCACGAACTGGAGCATCACTTTTATCTGGTTCTACTGGGGGAACTTGACTTAAATAATTAGTTGGTACATCTGTGGTTACAGGAGTTTTTTGATTTAGAGATTCTTGACTGAATTTTATAGTAAAAGACTCATTTACTGTATCTAGCTCTGAAGACTTAATAGGGGTAAATTGCTGTTCATAGATAATTTTGCTATGTAAATGATTGTAAATTTCTATGGGAGCATAATTGTCTATAAAGTACATAATAATATGCTGGAGTAAAGATGGTATTGATCAAGAAAAATTTTGTCAGGATATCAAATGTCTGGTTGGAAAATTCCCACCTAGTCTATTCTGTCAAGCTCAGATAATTTTTGATACTTGACAATAATAGTTAGCATATCACTATTGATAGTAATTTTTGATATATTGTAAAAATAAATTTACTTAACCCTTATCTAGTAAAGTTATATCTTACATAGGGGTTAATACCGAAATCTCAATTTATGATGCCAAATATGAAAGTATCTATAAATATCACTAATTTAATCATTTACTGGTATAAGATAAATCTAATCACTAGACCTCTTGCAGAAGTCGGTGAAAGGGGAAGGAGTAAAACTGAAAATTTTTCTTTAACCTTTAACCTTTTGCCAATTTTTGCAAAAATTACTTTTACTAGCGGTCTACTATCTAAATTCAAAACAGGTGATGCATGAAAAATTCCGTATACATCTAACTTCCTTGTTCTTTTTTCCCTGTTCTTCGTGTCCAAAAGTAAGTTTATAAATCAAATCAGATTGTTATAGTAATTATGCTCACTAGTGTTGATCGTTTGTTATTTGTCCGGCGCGTTCCTATTTTTAACGAATTGCGAGATGATTTTGTAGTACGACTGGCTTCAGTGATGAATGAGTTATCATATCCAACAAATCACAGTATTTTTAAACAAGGTGAAGAAGGGCGCTCTCTTTACATTATTGTATCTGGTAGAGTCAAAGTCCATATCGGTGAGACTAAATTAGCTGAAGTAGACCCGGGAAAATACTTTGGAGAAATGGCTGTATTTGATACTCAACCCCGTTCTGCGTCTGTCACCACCTTAGAACCTTGTGAATGTTTGGAACTGACTCAAGAACAACTGTATGATGCTATTGAAGAAACTCCAGAAATTGCTGTGAATATTATTCGTGAACTATCTCGAATAATTCGTAGGCTGAATGAAAGTATTAGTCATTAGTTATAGAAGGGAACTCTTAACTGGGAACAGAGTTAAATGTCAATTATCAATTTTCTCTAAATTTTAGACATTTTTGTAGAAACCTTTGGGGAATTTCTACACTTTCTCCCCAGTGTTGATGTATATAAGAAGCATGAACATTAGATAAATTCCAACCTTCAAATCCTGTATTTTCATCACAGTCACAGCGATAAGTATCAAATAATGGTTGTTGAGGATGAGTAATTAAATGAGAACGATGAAATTCATGTCCATAGATATTTTTTCCCTCATGCAATAAAAAACTATTTTGTAAAACTACTGCACGACGATATCCTAAAGTTAACTTTTTATCCATTTGTGCAGATGTGGGTAATATGCCCACCATTGGCCAATATTTACCGTCAAAATCAATTATTTGCTCACATAAATACATCAAACCGCCACATTCGGCAATTGTCGGCATTCCTGCTAAAATAGCTGATTTTACTGCTTTTAAAATTTGGGTATTGGCAGCTAATTCTGATGCAAATACTTCGGGAAACCCACCTCCAAAATACATTCCTTGTATATTTGGTGGTAATTCTCTATCTTTTAAAGGACTCCAAAATACTAATTCTGTCCCTAACTCTTGCAGTAAATCTAAGTTATCTTGATAGTAGAAATTAAAGGCTTTATCCCGTGCAACTGCAATTTTGGGTTGGGGATGTGGGATTTGGGATTTTGATGATTGAGGAGGAATTAATGAACTTGGATTTACATTCAGTAATGGTGATAATTTTTCCCAATCAAAACAACTATCACCTAAATCTGCAAGACGATTAATTGTATGATCTAATTCGGGTAATTCTTCGGTGGGTACTAATCCCAGATGACGGTCAGGAATGGTGATATTATCTTGTCGTCGCAATATGCCTAGAATAGGTAAATTTAGAGGTGCAAGGGAATTTTTTAATAATGATAAATGGCGATCGCTACCGACACGATTCAATACTAACCCGGCGATTTTAATTCTACTATCTAAAGAACAATAACCATGAGCGATCGCTGCTACTGAACCAGACAACCGACTACAATCAATTACCAAGACCACAGGTACATCTAATAATTTAGCTATGTGTGCCGTACTGGCAAATGTCACGTTGTCACTTTTATCCCAGGAATTACCAACACCATCAAACAACCCCATGACCCCTTCAATCAAATTATATTCACACTGGGAAGCATGATGATAAAAACATTTTTGGACATAACTTTCTGAAGTTAGTACAGGATCTAAATTTCGACAAGGACGACCAGTAACATATTGATGAAACATCGGATCAATATAGTCTGGTCCAACCTTAAAGGATTGGATATTGACACCACGACGGCTTAAAGATGCTAACAGGGAGAGTGTTACTGTTGTTTTACCAACACCACTACGTTCTCCAGCAATAATTATTGACATAAGTAGCAATTAAAAATTAAAAATTAAAAATTAAAAACTCAAACTCAAGAAAGTTACATTTCATCTGGTTTTACAGGGTTATATCTACAATTTCCGGACTTGCGTCTAAGTTAAAAAACATAGAATTGAAATTCTATAAACCACGACATCTTCAGACTATCATTGCCTCAGTCCTGAATTGTGAATTTTGAATTGTTCATAATATCCATTCGGAAGCGCGATCGCCCAAGTCGAGAGGGATACTAACAGCCTTACCTAGTCGGGGACGTTCCTTTGTTTGGCTAATAAAAGTTTGTACTTGTATTGTTCCTCCCAAGGCATTGAGATAATTAGCAATACTGTCCAGATGTTCTTGGTACTGAGTTTCGCTTAAAGGGAATGAAGCTTGCTCCAGATATTTCCACATCACTTGTAGAAATATCTTCCCCTGTGTCCTACGTAACTGGACATCATAAGAATATCCCCATTTATCAATTAACAGTTGACGAAATTCCTGTCCTGTCATATATATTTCAGAATTTGGTTGGGATTTTGGATTTTGGTTTGGCAATATGCTGAGACTTTTGTCTCGCTGTGAAGGATTACAGCCTATTTCATTATGGGAGCATAGCTGTTCTCAATTAGATTTTACATTTAGTTATGATGTTAAGTTCCGTAACTCCAGTATGATAAGGATATAAAGAAATGTAATGCTAACAGAAAAGATGCTCAAGATATCTTGGAACAGAGAATTGTGGCATCGCTGAGAGCGTTCGCATTTCGACTCAGACAAGGGTGGCTCAAGTGCTGGTACTCTTGTGAAAATGCTTAATAAATTACACAAAGAGCGCGTAGATTATGGCTCAATTTTCCGAATCAATGGACGTTCCTGATATGGGTCGTCGTCAGTTCATGAACCTGCTCACTTTTGGGACTGTTACCGGAGTGGCGCTAGGTGCATTGTATCCTGTGGTTAAGTACTTTATCCCCCCCAGCAGCGGTGGTGCTGGTGGTGGTGCAACTGCAAAAAACGAACTAGGTAACGATGTTAGCGTCAGTCAGTTTCTAGAAAGCCATAATGTAGGCGATCGCACTTTAGTACAAGGACTGAAGGGAGATCCTACTTATATTGTCGTCGAAAGCAAAGAAGCGATCGCAGACTATGGCATTAACGCTATCTGCACCCACCTAGGATGTGTTGTACCTTGGAACGTAGCAGAGAACAAGTTTAAATGTCCTTGCCACGGTTCCCAGTACGATGCGACTGGTAAAGTTGTCCGCGGTCCTGCACCCAGGTCTTTGGCACTAGCTCACGCCAATGTCAACGACGACAAAATCGTTTTGACCCCTTGGACAGAAACAGACTTCCGCACCAACGAAGCACCTTGGTGGGCTTAAACAGTTCCGAGTGCTGAGTTCTGAGTGCTGAGTTCTGAGTGCTGAGTTCTGAGTAATAAGTGATGAGTTATTAGTCTAAAGTCAATTTTTGACAACCGACCACTGACAACTGACCACTGACAACTAACCACTGACTAATGACTTTATAGAGATGAGAAACGCCTGTACACCTGCGAAACTAACTCGCACTGCTAGAGTAATGTTAAACACATTGCTCATAGCGATCGCCACCGTGACCTTTTTCTTCACCAGCGATCTAGCTTTACCCCAAACTGCTGCGGCCTATCCCTTCTGGGCGCAAGCAACTTATCCAGAAACCCCCCGCGAACCGACAGGGCGGATTGTTTGCGCTAACTGTCACCTAGCAGCAAAAAATACAGAAGTAGAAGTACCCCAATCTGTACTACCTGACACCGTATTTAAAGCCGTTGTCAAAATACCCTACGACACCAGCGTACAACAAGTAGGTGCTGATGGTTCTAAAGTCGGCTTAAATGTCGGTGCCGTATTGATGTTACCTGAAGGCTTCAAGATTGCGCCAGAAGACCGCATTTCTGAAGAACTCAAAGAAGAATTAGGCGATATTTACTTCCAACCCTACAGCGAAGATAAAGAAAACATCGTCATTGTTGGCCCCTTACCAGGTGAACAATATCAAGAAATCGTCTTCCCTGTTCTTTCACCTAACCCTGCTACCGACAAAAATATCCACTTTGGCAAATATTCCGTTCATGTAGGCGGTAACAGAGGACGTGGACAAGTTTACCCCACAGGTGAAAAGAGCAATAATAACATTTACAATGCTTCTGCTGGCGGCACAATTAGCAAGATTGCCAAAACAGAAGATGAAGACGGTAACGTAAAATATGTAGTTAGCATCAAAACCGAATCTGGTGACGTTGTTAACGATACCGTTCCCGCAGGCCCAGAATTAATTGTCTCTGAAGGACAAACAGTTGCATCTGGTGATGCTCTGACCGTAAATCCCAACGTTGGTGGTTTCGGTCAAAAAGATACAGAAATAGTCTTACAAAACCCCACCAGAGTTGCAGGTATGATTGCCTTCATCTGTTTAGTTATGTTGGCACAAGTTATGTTGGTGCTGAAGAAGAAGCAGGTGGAAAAAGTCCAAGCTGCGGAGATGAATTTCTAAATTCTCTCTCAATAATTCAGTTTAGGGCAGGCTATCAGCCTGTCTTTTTTATATGTACGTTTGAAAAAGTTGTTTATGAGGGCTTAAGGAATAGGGAACAGGGAATAGGGAACAGGGAACAGGGAACAGAAAAAACAAAAAGCTGAACGTCTAGCGGCCAAACTGCGAGAATTGAATATTGACCCACACAGTTGATCAAGTCTCTTAAATTATGGCTGAACTACCCAAAACCCTAGAAGAAGCGATCGCCCAATCCCGTGAAGCGGTAAAATTGGCTTTAGCAGATGGCGTGACTCGGATTCAAGTTGATTTTCTGTTCCCAGAACTCAAATTCATGCCGGTAGCAGAACAATTTCTACCCCTGTTTGCTGAATACGAATCCCGTCTGAAAGTCTTTTTTGCCGATGCTGGTGCAGCAGCTTTAGCCCGTCGTGAGTGGCAAGATGCACAATTTAAAATTGAAGATATCGGTACAGGTAGGGCTAATTCCCCACAAACGAAAATTAAACCAGAAGATGAAATCTTTGTCTTTATCGCCCCTACTTCTGTAGAAGTCCCACAATTAGAAAAACTGTGTGAAATCATAGACACACGCCCTATGGTGTTGTTAAATCCTCGTTTAGAAGATTCTGGTGTGGTGGGTATTGGTTATACCGCCAGACAAACCCGCAAACGTTTCATTAGTACCATTGAATCTTGTTATTATCTGCGTCCAGTTGATGATGAAACAGCACTTTTTCGCTGCTACCCCGGACTGTGGGAAGTGTGGTTAGAAACCCAAGGCGAATATCAAAAAATTGCTGAATTACCCAACCAACCTTCCGGTGATGAAATAGACATGATTTTAATGAAAGGACAACCGCAAACCAGCGATGGAACACCAGCCAAAAAACCCAGTATGTTTAAGAGTTTGCAACGGTTTATTAAGGCTTTGAGTAGTTAGGTAAATTCATTCAGCGATTGCTTCCGGTACTGCACTCCGCGCAATCGCTTTTCTCAAGATTGTGACAAGCGATCGCACAATAGACACAACAATTGCTAACTATCTCAATTATTCTTTCTGCCGCTAAATTCACTACGAATTGTCCGTCAATTGTTTGACATGAGCAGGAAATTGAGCATTTTTTAAAGACTGCACAGCAAAGAAAGAATCCTGTACCCAATATTTCTTGCCAAAACGCACAAGTTGACGAGAGCTACCAGACTGAATAATACCAATAACTGGAACTTTTGCTTGATTTTTGTCTCCTGATTGTTCTGTTAAGATTGAACTGAGATGGCGCTTTACTTCCAAGTCAGAAGCTTCTTTGGGATTTAGTTCTACTACTACCATCTGGACTTTCTCAACTTGTTCTGCATCCTCGACAATAAATTGAGTTTGATCATCTCGTTTATCTACTTTACCCCAAATAATTAATCTAGCATCAACTTGTAAGAGTGAACTAACTCGTTCATAGTTTTTAGGAAAGACAATTGCTTCTAATGATGCTGTGAGGTCTTCTATTTGTAAAATTGCCATTTGATCGCCTTTTTTTGTCACCACTTTTTTGACATTATTCAGCATGACAATGGCACAAATCATAGCCTTATCTTTCTGTTCTCCCAAGTGTGACAGATTAATTGGTGCCAACAGTGATGAGGATTTTTTGATATCTTTAAGTGGGTGAGCGGATACATAAAAACCTAATAGTTCTTTTTCCATTCGTAACTTTTCCTGGGGTGGAAAATCCAGAGTTGCTTCTGCTTTGGGAGCAGATTCAAAAGTATTTTTGGCAGGTTGATGATTATTACTACCAAATCCACCACCCATAAAATCAAATAAATTTCCCTGGCCACTAGCTCTATCTCTAGCGCGGGATTGCGCCCACTCATATACTAATTCTAAGTCTCGAATTAATTGTTGGCGGTTGGGTTGAATTTTGTCAAAAGCTCCACACTGAATCAATGATTCTAAAGTCCGACGGTTAACAGTACGTAAATCAATGCGATCGCAAAAATCGCCCAGGGATTTAAATTCTCCTCCCTCTGCTCTCGCTTCTAAAATTGCACTAATAGCATTTTGTCCCACATTCCGCACTGCTGAAAATCCAAATAAAATCTTTCCATCTGCTGGCGTAAAATCTAAACCAGAACGGTTAATATCTGGTGGATCAATTTCAATCCCCATAGTTGTGCAGTTGTTGAGATATTTCTGCACTTTGTCTGTATCACCACTGTTAGCGGTTAACAGCGCCGCCATATATTCCAAGGGATAATTGGCTTTTAAATATGCAGTTTGATAAGTGACGTAACCGTAAGCTGTAGAATGGGATTTATTGAAACAATTAGAGGCAATTAAACCATTTTTAATCGCAAAATTATGATCTGTCTCAACACCAATATCATAAACATTGGCTTGACCTAAGTATTGACGTGAAACTATTTTAACCATATTAATTATCTTGATAAAATTTGTTGATTCACTGATTTTAGGCTAACCATGATGATTTATGGCAGCTTTCATCTGTGGGGTATAATCAATTTCCGCCGATTGGATACGGTGTCGGGAATGAGAGAGAAAGGTGTCATTCAAATAAACAGCCAATTGGGTTTCTTCTACCACGATCTTCACAGTAAACTTTTTACCAAAGGTCAAACCAGCCTCCCGTGTCCCCTCCTGCCCATCCTTCCACACCAAAAGTTTGACGGCATAAAGCTTTAAATTCTGGAACAGCACTGATATCTTGATTTTCGTAACCCTCTGGATGAAAAATGCTGCCTATATATCTACCTTTGAGCCGAATTTGCCCCACCACATAGATATCCCCACCTACCGAATACACGGCCTTTGCTGGATCTCGTGAGTAAAACGCCACATAACCGCCATCTGCACCAGTGTACTGATTCACAGTAGGTAAAATTCGCTCCTCAACTCCCTGCTCTCCATCAGGATAAATGCCAACCATATCCATGTCATCTGTAAAAACGCGAAAATCTTCTGGTAGCCAGTAGGGAATTGAATCTGCTTGGGAAGTTGTTTTTGCTTTTTGGGTACGTGAAGATGATTTAGCAAGCTCTGATGGACGTTGCTCCGACTGAGGCAATATTAAATAACCTTTTTTCAACTTTTCATTTATTTTTTTCTCAGCCGCAGCTTGGAGTTTACGGGGTGTTTTGTAGATGATGCTATCGGTTTTTCCAGAACTACCAATGCGCCCATAGCGGATTTTGAGAGTAAACCCCTCAACAGTGACTTCATAGAACTTGTGGGACTTGTGATCGGAGAGTTCCAGGTAAACAGGTTCACCGATGGAATGAGATGAATAGTAAGGGTCATTACTGACAATGGTGGAGTAATAGTATTCCTCCGCTTCCTCTTGAGTCTGAAACTCGCGCACTTGTTCAGATAAAAAATTCTCGCCAAAATCGGTAGAAATCAACCTTACTTGCAAACCTTCCAGGGAGATATTGCCATAATTGGGCATTTTACCCGTGTCAATTTCAAACCGGGCATATACATCAGGTTGGGGTAGAGGATAGCAAGGAAAATAACGATCGCCTGATTTATCAACTTCAACTAATAAACTCCCACTCAAGAAAAAACTTCCATCTTCCAGTACACGCAATTCTTCAGTGTAAGAAGGAGTTGTCCAAGTCAGGAAAACAGACCGAGCATCCGGTGAGATAGTGTAGTGTCCGTCACGACTATGGTTGATGATCTGACAAGAGCCATCAATTGCAAATGAATAGGGGTATTTATCACCTAATAGCCAAATTGAGCGAATCAGTTTTTCACGAAGACAGTTTTCTGCTTCTGATGATGGTTGCGGTGAGGAATGGGAAGACATAGATATTTAGGCATTTTTTATACTACAAATATAACTCAACTCAATTAGCTGTTTATGAAGTTATATTATCAACTTAGCCTTAACCCAGCTTACAAGATAGGCGATAGCATTATACCTATCCCGCCATAAAATTAAGTAGTTTTAAATGATTTGTTATCTTTAGAGTAGGAACTGCCTATACTGGATGCAAAAACTAGGTAATAAATTTAAATATTTGTAACCGCCATGACTATTGCTAAATCTCCCCCGACTTTACCACTTCTAGAAAATGGCGATCGCTTGCATCGTGGAGAATTTGAACGTCGTTATGCGGCTTCACCTCATGTCAAAAAAGCTGAATTAATTGAAGGTATTGTATACGTGGCTTCTCCTTTACGCTTTACACCCCATGCTAAACCACATGGCGATTTGATAGGCTGGTTATGGACTTACAAAACTGCTGTTGGTGGGATCGAGTTGGGTGTTGAACCCACTGTGCGGCTTGATAATGACAACGAACCGCAACCCGATGTAGTGTTATTTAGAGTAGATGGAAATGCCAGAATTGATGCTGATGGTTATATTGCGGGTGCGCCGGAACTGGTGGTAGAAATTTCCGCAAGTACAGCTTCTTATGACTTACATGATAAAAAACGGGCTTATCAACGTAATGGAGTAAAAGAGTATATTGTTTGGCGGACGTTTGAGTGTGAAATTGATTGGTTTGTGTTGGAAGATAGCAAATATGTAGAGATGAAACCGGATGCAGAGGGAATTATTCGTAGTCTTGAATTTGCTGGTTTATGGTTAAATGTGAAGGCGTTATTAGCGGGAGATATACAGCAGGTTTTGAAAACTTTGAATGAGGGGATGATATCTAATAAATAGGCGATCGCATTTATAGCAGGAGTTAGGAGTCAGGAGTCAGGAGTAAAATTTTCTTCAGATATTGTATGGGCTTGTAGACTTACAAATAATGGATCAATACTGCTATCTTCATCCGCATATACAGCATCTAACTGTTGAGTAATTTGATCTGGTTGATGAAATGGCAAATATTCTTGAGTTAACCCCTTATTTTTTGCTTGTTCTTGCATTTCTGCAATGATTTCATCTAGGGATTTTTCTTGAATAATTAATTTGAGCCAATCGTTAACAATAGTTTGAATTTTTTGCTGTTTTTGTGGTTCTGCTGCTTGATAAGCTTTGGCAACCTCAGCATCTACTTGAATAGCTATTATTTCCATATTTTGATAGTCAATAAATTACACTTGTTTTATTATAGCATTCAATATCCAAGACCTGTATCCAAAATAATGACTCGGTTCACCAAGTAATCCCCTTCATTTCAACAGGAAATAATTTGCGTTCAGACAACCGATCATTATCCAAAGCATGAATTAAATATTCACCTGTTTCTTGCTGATCTGACTCATCTTCATCATCTATCCAAGATTGAATAAGATTCACTGCTTTGGCTTGCTTTTGTTTTAATAAAATAGAATTTGTTAAAAGTTGCAATGCTAGTGTTTCTACAGAAAGTCCATGCTGATTGGCTTCTTGTAAAAGATATTGCTCTAACTCTGGTGATAGATCAAGGGTTAGTGTCATAGGTATTTTGAGGATAAACTTTTGTGTTGTTATGGTTGATTTTATTCTATTTTAGATTAGATTAGTACGCCAATTTTTAATACTCCTTTGAGTTGCATGATCTTAAATAAATGGTATGTAAAAAAATTCATAATTTTTCATCTTTTATAAGGTTGTGCTGTAATAAGGTTACTCCCGTGTTTCAGCCTGATGACGCAACTCACGAGCATAAACTTGACTATCAGTAATATCAGGACGGGAATTAATTACTCCTTCATTTTCCCAATATTTAACCAGTTCTGCTCCTGTTTTTGGTAAAATATCTACACTTTTTCTTGTAGATAAAATACGTAAAATATATTCAGATAAAGGTAAATTAAGTTTTTCTGCTTCCGTATAAAGTTCGTGTTCTAGTTCTGGTGATAAGTTCAGGTTAATATTCATCTTGCTCTTTTTGTTTAGTTTTGCATTGATTAATTAAACTTACATAACTGCATAACCTGTATGCTGTCTAACATTTTGCGGATGAAAACCCAACACAATTTTATCTTTAGGAATTCCCGCCGCTTCTAACTCATAAGTAACACCATCTTCTGTATCATCTCTTTGTACCCAAATTTTCCCATCAATAATATCCAAATGCACCAAACAACCATGAATCCTTTTATGATCCTGCCAACCCAAAGTTATTAATAAATAACTATCATTTTCCTCATCAAAAACTGTTTTACATTCAATCAATCCATAAGAATAAGGAATTTGTGTATAAGGTATTAAAACTTCCCTAATAATCCGACGAAAATTATCTAAGGTATCCATTGAATTATCCTCTCATCTTCAGCATTGAAAACAAGTAAGTTGACGTTTTCACTTTCTATTAAAAGTTTACCAATTGGTTCTTCAAATAAATCTCTAAATACAGCGTCACGAACTCCTAAATATAAAATTCTGTCCGGTTCTAGACGATTCATCACAGCACGATACAAAACAAATCCACCAATAGCATCTTTCAAGTCTGCCATTTCTGAAGGACTAACAAAACTTTTAATTTCCACAGCAATTTTTCTAGTTCCTTGTTCTGCGGCTAAAAGTTGTTTTGCTCCTAAATCTACATACATATCTTTTTGACCCCATTTTAAATGTAGAGGGTCATCTGTAATTATCCAACCTTCCTTAATTAAAGCATTTTTAACAGTATTGTGATAAATGTCTTTTGCGGGCATATTCAAAATGTTACCTTATTTTTTTAATCGGGCAGGATGCCAAAACTATAGAATCCAAAAGTATAATTTACCATCACCCAACCCTCAAAACCCCTCTCTGCACCTTTGCGTCTTTGCGTGCGATCCAACAAAACACCATCCCCACACCTGTAAATGCTAAAATCAATGACTTGATTAATAAAGAGAAAAAATATGGCATCCATCCGCGAGTTGCACGAACAGCTAGTAAAAAAAGAACGTTCTGCTGTTGAAATCACCCAAGAAGCGTTAGACCGCATTCAAGCATTAGAACCAAAACTGCACAGTTTCTTAAGTGTAACGACACAACAGGCTTTAGAACAGGCTCGTGCTGTGGATGCAAAAATCGCTGCTGGAGAAGAAATTGGCATCTTAGCAGGGATTCCCATCGGTGTAAAAGATAATATGTGTACCAAGGGAATTCGTACTACCTGCGCTTCTAAAATTCTAGAAAACTTTATCCCACCCTATGAGTCAACCGTAACCCAAAAACTCGCCGATGCTGGGGCGGTAACGGTTGGTAAAACCAACTTGGACGAGTTTGCAATGGGTAGTTCCACCGAAAACTCCGCTTATCAAGTTACTGCTAACCCTTGGGACTTAACAAGAGTTCCTGGTGGTTCTTCCGGTGGTTCAGCAGCAGCTGTAGCAGCAGAAGAATGTGTTGTTTCTCTAGGTTCAGATACGGGTGGTTCAATTCGTCAACCAGCTTCTTTTTGCGGTGTGGTGGGGATGAAACCGACTTACGGGTTAGTTTCCCGTTATGGTTTGGTGGCTTATGCTTCGTCTTTGGATCAAATTGGTCCTTTTGGTAGAAGTGTGGAAGATGCAGCGATTTTGTTAAATGCGATCGCAGGTTATGATCCCCAAGACTCCACCAGTTTAAAAGTCGAAATTCCTGATTACACTGCCAATTTAACACCAGATTTAAAAGGTAAAAAACTCAAAGTTGGTGTGATTAAAGAAACCTTTGGTGAAGGTTTAGATCCAGAAGTAGAAGCATCTGTAAATCAAGCGATCGCACAACTAGAAACTTTAGGTGCAGAAATTCATTATATTTCCTGTCCCCGTTTCCGTTATGGCGTACCCAGCTACTATATTATCGCTCCATCGGAAGCATCAGCCAACCTCGCCCGTTATGATGGCGTAAAATATGGTTTACGTTCCGAAGATGCAGACAACCTACTTTCCATGTACACCCGCACCCGTGCAATGGGATTTGGAACAGAAGTCAAACGCCGGATTATGATTGGTACTTATGCCCTCAGTGCCGGTTATTATGATGCCTATTACTTGAAAGCACAAAAAGTCCGCACATTGATTAAAGAAGACTTTGAAACAGCTTTTCAACAAGTTGATGTTTTAGTCTCTCCCACTGCACCCACCACAGCATTTCAAGCCGGGGAAAAAATCACCGATCCCTTGAGTATGTATTTAAATGACTTGATGACAATTCCTGTGAATCTTGCAGGTTTACCAGGTATCAGCATACCTTGTGGTTTTGATAGCAAAGGTCTACCAATTGGACTACAGTTAATTGGTAAAGTCTTGGGAGAAGACCAACTTTTTCAAGTAGCATACTCTTACGAACAATCAACTAATTGGCATCTGCAAAAAGCGAAAATAGCTTAATGCATCAGTGGTCAGTGGTCAGTTGTTTTTTATAGCTGTAGACCAGGTAGTTAGGACATTCGCCAAAACTAAAACTTAGACAGTTGAACCTGAATTTATCACTGTCACCTGTCACCTGTTACCTGTCACCTGTTATATTACAATCCCCCGGATTTATCCGTGGGGAAAATCCAAAATCCAAAATCCAAAATCCAAAATCGAATGACTACTGTTTATTGTATGTAAATTCCTTCACTTGACCTTGTTTTCCTAATAATTTCGGTTCTTGTTCATTCACGGAAACTAACACCGCACCTGCATTACCAGCACGGACAGTCAAAGACTTTTTTGCTGTCCATTTTTTTTGTTTTCCGTTGGTTAAAATTCCCTCAAATTCAGTTTTACCATCGGCTTTTACTTGTACCCA
The DNA here is from genome assembly GCF_001586785.1 of Sphaerospermopsis aphanizomenoides BCCUSP55. Lineage (GTDB taxonomy): Bacteria > Cyanobacteriota > Cyanobacteriia > Cyanobacteriales > Nostocaceae > Sphaerospermopsis_A > Sphaerospermopsis_A aphanizomenoides_A. The sequence goes on along the minus strand of NZ_LUFH02000014.1, from coordinate 9,598 downwards.
TGAATCGCCTTGAAGTTCTAAAGAAACTATAACATCTGCAAGAGGTGTAATAGTTGGAGTTGGTGCAGTTGTAGCCAGAGGTGTAATAGTTGGAGTTGATAAATTTACTGAACTTGAAGGAGATGATAGGTTTTTTTGTTGAACACTTAATATCGGATTTTGTTTTTTAGCTAATGACTTACCTGGAAATTCTATTTTAAGTAAATAGAAAAGTCCAACAACCGCAGCTATTAATAAGACAATGTAAGGAATAAATAGGGGTACATATAAACTGAATGGTGGCGTTGAAGGATGGGGTGCTGGAGGAAAAATATTAACTTCAAAGCTGTTTGCTAACGCAGTACCATCTAGCCCTAATTTATCTGCATAGCGGCGGATAAATCCTTGCACAAAAACAGGTTCAGGTAAATCCTCAAATCGCCATTCTTCTAAAGCTTGTAAAAAAGCTAGTCGAATATGTGTTTGAATAGCTATTTCTTCTAGACTTATATGCTGTTCTTGTCTAATCGTTCTTAACCGAGCAGTTATTTCTTTTAGCTGTTCTTGTTGGCATTCATTGAAAACAGTCACGTCTATCTCCTTTAGCGTAAATATTTAGCCAATTGATCTAAAAAGTATTAAAAAAGAAAAATTAAATAAAAATTATTTTCGCACTTGAGATAAAAATATACTTGATAAATATACTTGATCTAGAAACCTTGTAGAAACTTTGCATATAATGTGCAATACAACACTTACACAAAGCGCTCATATCTCAAAACAGAGCACAGTTTTGGTGTTTGCTTCCTGCTTCAACCAAAGATGTTCATCTCAATGATGGTAAGGCTTTTTTGTAATATATTACTGCTTATTTGCACTTATTTATAGTCTTTGTTGGTTGAATGAGAACAGATTTTTGGACTAGATCCGCCCTAACCTCACTGACTAAGGGGGGAAATCGATCAAAGTCCCTTTTTTTAAGGGGATTTAGGGGGATTGAAAAGGCTGATAGTTATAATTAGCTACTTGGGACAGATATACATTTTAGAGAAATAAATCACTTGTCACCTCTACTGTAAGAATTATTTAAGTGGTAGTCGTGGTAATAATAATGACAAATAATTCCCATACTTTGTTGATATATAATGGGTATTTTTTGTTCCTAAAGGTCAAGATATTAGTTAAGAGTTTTCGTAGGTTGGGTTAAGCGATAGCGCAACCCAACAAAAGTCTATCAATGTTGGGTTTCCTAACGTCAACCCAACCTACATAATGATATTTTTTGGGCTTAACCGAAAAGTATTGATATATAATGGGTATTTTTTGTTCCTAAAGGTCAGGATATTAGTAATAATTATGAGTTTTAGCTAATAATAGTCGAAAATGATACTTGAAAGTCCGGATGTCACAATTAACTCTAGAAGAAATGACACAGGTAAAATCACTTTTCCTCTAGCACCTGGAGAAACTAAGATTATGACTATGGCATCTGCGTACTTCGTCAACATTCCCGGCAATTCTACTATTCAAATTAGTAAAGATGAATTGCGATCGCTACTGAGAGAAATAGAATCTGAACTACACCGCAGTAAAGTTTATCGCCTAGCTGTAGCTAATTTACAAAAGCTAGTTGGTGCAACCGATGAACAAGCCACAAATTTATTTAAAGCTGTAGGTAGAGAAGCCATCACTTTAGCATTTAAGCAATTTGCACGAAAACAGCAGACAGCCACAGATATCTATCTTAAGGAAGATGACACGGAATTAACAGAAGTAAAACTAGAATCATCTAGCCATTCTTCACCAGTTTTAAATACTATTACATCAACTTTAGAACCAGGATTAGCAGCAACTCAACAAAGCAATTTACCACTCACATCTAAATCACATTCAGTAGTAAATCCCACCAGAGAAGATCAACCAAAAACAAACACACCAACTAAGTGGCTTCCCAAAGGTCAAAAACTTTCTAAAAATCAACTAGCAGCACAACTAGCAGCAGAACAAAGGTTAGAAAGTCTGCGTAAAATTGGTGAACAACTCAGACAAGCAAGAGAATCTCAAGGATTAACTCTGCAAAAACTAAATATTTACACTCATATATCAGTTCATCAGATGGAAGCAGTCGAAAATGCTAATTTTGAAATATTACCAGAAGACATCTTGATTCGTGGTTTTATTCGTGTGATGGCAAATGCTTTAGGATTAAATGGTACACTTTTAGCTAACTCTTTACCTTTACCTAACCAGACTAAATCAGTTTTACCATCTTGGTATCATGCCAAAAATTTTTCTGGAACTGGAAGATTAAATTTAGAAATTCGACCCATACATTTATATGTAGGTTATACAGCCCTTGTTGCTGGCGCTTTGGGAGGATTATCTTTTATGTCTCAGCAAACAAATAATGGCACATTACAAAATTCTCAATTGATTATTCCCACTTCTTCATCACTATGCCATTCAACTCAAAAGACAGAAGTTAACATCAAACCAGGTATCAAATCTAATCATAGTGGTATCTGTGTTGGATCTGATATTTCCCCACCAGAAGCATTGTAATTAAGCATGATTAAACTTAAATCCTAGTTATTTGATACAATGAATACCCAACGGGAAAGTGAGAGACAAGTCAGAGTCAATCAATTTTGGATTTTGGATTTTGGATTTTGGATTTTGGATTTTCCTCTCCTTTAAATAAGAGGCTTGAAGGCGAAAAACATTTGTATTTTTCTCCATAAATGGAGAGGCTTGAAACCTTATTTTTAGATTTTAGACTTTGATTTCAATCTAAAATCTAAAATCTAAAATCTAAAATTTTTTCGGTCAATTCTCGATAACTGGCGTTTATAGTCGAAATGGCATCAATTAATGTTAAATGTCCCAGAACAGGAGTTAGATACTCCTAAATGTGTGCAGGTGTGTCAACATCGTACCTGTAGAAAACAAGGTGCAGTAGAAGTTTTAGCTGCTTTTCAGGCTTTACCTGTTCCTGATGTGACTGTTAAACCTAGCGGGTGTTTAGGACAATGTGGTAATGGACCTATGGTGCTTGTTTTACCAGATATGGTCTGGTATTGTCGCGTTTTACCTCAAGAAGTACCTTTTCTGGTGGAAAAACATTTGTTGGGTGGTCAAATAGTTAAGCAGATGCTTTATCCTCGGTTTCATTCGCAAAGTTAATGCAATTCGTTTTCAATCCCCTTGCGGGGAAATGGTTATGAAAAACATCACCCTATGTATTGCCTCAAATCGCTAAAAGGTTTACTCTGGTTTCAATCCCCTTGCGGGGAAATGGTTATGAAAAACGAAGAATACTTAAACGAAAATAAGATTTATGGTGACGCTGTGTTTCAATCCCCTTGCGGGGAAATGGTTATGAAAAACACAGGAGTTACAAGTTAAACAGAATGAAGTTGATCTACCGTTTCAATCCCCTTGCGGGGAAATGGTTATGAAAAACTTCATGCCGCATAACTTACTGTCATAGTGAGGTTGACGTTTCAATCCCCTTGCGGGGAAATGGTTATGAAAAACTATTAATGATACTAACTTAGCTAAACCATTTGTTGAGTTAGAGTTTCAATCCCCTTGCGGGGAAATGGTTATGAAAAACTAGAGTATTATCAGGTACAGGTTTCGCCGCATAATGCCGCACATAATAGTTTCAATCCCCTTGCGGGGAAATGGTTATGAAAAACTCTGGTAGACGTAAACTATCAGCAGTGGTTCACCCTGATGTGTGGTTTCAATCCCCTTGCGGGGAAATGGTTATGAAAAACAGTTAGAGAAGTTTTCCCTACTGGCTACACGATATTGTCACCGGGTTTCAATCCCCTTGCGGGGAAATGGTTATGAAAAACTTTTAGTTGGTGAAGATTATTTAGCTAGTAGTGAGGAGTTTCAATCCCCTTGCGGGGAAATGGTTATGAAAAACTTTTAGCAAAAAGAAAGTACAGGAAACAGATTCAATTTTTTGTTTCAATCCCCTTGCGGGGAAATGGTTATGAAAAACGTCCTTAGTCAGCAAATATCGTCCCCAAAATTTATCAGAAGTGTTTCAATCCCCTTGCGGGGAAATGGTTATGAAAAACATTTTACTAAAATGCTTGACACTACTTTGATAGTAAGTTATATTAGTTTCAATCCCCTTGCGGGGAAATGGTTATGAAAAACCCTACACTTATGAAACCCTTGTCACATTTAGCTTTTAAAGTGCGACTGCACCGAGCTACTGAAACAACAATGTGACAATCAAAACAAGTATTAACTTTTCAAGGTTCTGATAGCTGTATTGAGCCAATAAAAACAGAATAAAACAAAAACCTGAAGATGTCAACTCAAAAAACCAAACTTTTCTTACAATTACAAAAAATTACTAAATATTAATCTCTGTAGCTCCCTGCGACAAAAACAGGACATTCATTTACATTCCGTTACAATTGCCCAAAAGCTGATGTAAGGCTGATTTAAGCCACCTGCATATCTCCATAACCATGAAGATCAAACTTTACAAAATTAAATAATCCGGTGGTTCATCAGGAGGTTCACTTCCATACACCCGCGTCTTCTGTTTAAAGGATGTTTTAAAACATCCTCTGAGTAGCAAAAAGTTTTAGGAACTTCCAAATAAAAATATTCAATTAATTCTTGTGAAGTAGGCATCTTGCCTGTCCCTTACGGGCTAGAAGCCCATCCCACAAGATGAGATAATTTATTTCTTGGAAGTCCCTTAGATCCCCCTATTCCCTATTCCCTATTCCCTATTCCCTATTCCCTGATTTCTATATCAATCTTGCACCTGGAAATAACCTGAATTTACCAACACAGCAAAGTAAAAAAGCTGATGAATGAACCCGCTTCAGGTTTGGTATACTGCTTTCTTGTTGACTCAAGTGAAGTAACTGATGAATATTCAACAGCTACGTCAATCTTTAAAACTAAAGTGGTTAAGTTACTGTGAAGAAAATCGTTCTTGGCTAGTCAAAATGCGAATTTGGCGTTCCTATGATGATGGAGTCAGACGACCTTCTTCTGGTTATATTTTGGCCACTCTATCTGTTTTAGAACCTCAGTTAAAGCAAATACTTCCGTTTATCTTAGATTTGAATAATAATCCTGATCAAATAGTCGTGGCTTTGGGTCTTCACTTTAATCCTGATGAGGAGTTACGATTATTAAAATTAGAGCGTTCTCAGGCTAAGAACCAAATAGTCAGTAAGCCTCCTGCTAAGATTCTCCCGGAGAATATACCCATAACACCAAGAGATTGTGATTCTGCTGTTAAAACTGTGGGATCACAGCAGTCACCTTCCCCACTACCCCAGGAAAATAAACAGGTATTATTGAGAATTACTCCAGATGTGGAACAAAAACGCCAATCTGTTTCCGTAGTTGCAGTAGCTACACCAGTGCATCATCATTCTTCAGCCAAACCCCTTTCTCAAATTGGCGAAACACCCAAACGAAGTGACAAGACACTACGCAGACCTGAAGTTGTAAAACCTGGGCGATCGCTCACTATCACTACAGAAGTTCCCACTCACAATAAAGAACTTAATCACAACCGTAAATTTACTACAATTCCTGTCCCAGAATTTTCTAGGATGTCACCGGATAGTAATGCCCGCAGTTTACCTTCTTGGATAGATGAATTTTGCCCAGGTATAAAATAATAGACATTCAACAGAATTGAGAAATCGGAATTTTTTTCTTTTTCCCCTTGGAAATGGTAGGTCTTAAACCTGGAATGAAACAATTGTCAATTGTCAATTGTCAATTATCAATTAGAAATTTACTACAATTCCTGTCCCAGAATTTTCTAGGATGTCACCGGATAGTAACGCCCGCAGTTTACCTTCTTGGATAGATGAATTTTGCCCAGGTATAAAATAATAGACATTCAACAGAATTGAGAAATCGGAATTTTTTTCTTTTTCCCCTTGGAAACAGTAGGTCAGGACTTACGCAAAATACCTCTCAAACTTTCTTTTCTTCGTGTTCTTCGTGCCTTCGTGGTTCGTTTTTCCGTAGCCTGTGCGTAAGTCCTGTAGGTCTTAAACCCGGAATGAAACAATTGTCAATTATCAATTATCAATTGTCAATTATCAATTATCAATTAGCCTGTTACGGGTACTCGTGGGAAACAAAAGGCACAGCAACAACTTCTCCTGCCGTTGTTCCTACTTGCACTTTTAAGCCTATATGTCCTGCTTTAGAACGAATGTAACCTAGTCCAAAATGACCATCAGGTGTTTCCGTATAGCTGGTCAGTTTACCGATTTTTTCATCTCCAATTGTAATCACGCTTCCTGGTTCTACCGGCGCATTCAGGCGAATTCCCCACAGGTATTGTTTTACACCTTTATATGTATTTAATCTGGCAATGGTTTCTTGACCGATGTAACAACCTTTGTTAAAGGAAACTGTTTGCCATAAACCGACTTCTAGAGGATTATAATCATCCGTAAGTTCTGAATCTGGTGCGGGACGACCTTGTAAAATTCGTAAAGTTTCCCAAGTGCGATCGCTCAATTCTAACGCCCCATGATTTAATATTTGCTGCCAAATTTTTTGTTTTTCTGTCGCAGGAAAAATTAAGGTATATCCAGGTAAAGCCAAACCACTACCCACCGCAATTCTTAACCCATCTACCAAAATATGACATCCATAAGGTTGACCAAGGAGTGAACCAGCACCCAGTTGTTCAATGATGGCATCACTACCGGGTCCGATGAGATGAAAACTAGCAGTTTCCTCTGTGATATCGGTCAACTGCACCTTATCCGCGAAGAAAATATAACGGTCTAACCATTCCAGCAAAAACTGACGACGATTAGGTGAAACCAACAGCAGCACAGCATCATCTAAAACATAACCAGTCACCAAATCAATTGTCCTAGCTGTGGATGTCACCATGACAGTATCACAGCCTTCACCTGGTTTGAGAGATTGGAAATCGTTGGTACTTTGATTGTGTAAAAACCGCAGACGGTCATCATCAGCAACACGGATGATACCCCAATTTGAGCGATCGTATACAGCAACCCCTTCTCTCACTGCTTGAAAAGCCGCAGCGTCTTGACCATCAATTGTAGATGTTGCCATAGACATTAACACTCACCCTGTTTCAATGTTTTTGCATCACAAATACTAGCAAATAATATCCATCCCAGATTCAAAATAGGGCTGATGGGAAGCCACTTTCACAAAATTGTGAAGTCGGAAGGGAATATTTAAGACTTAGCACTTGGTACACGGTACTGAGGACTGTATTTCTTCATGGAAAAAACATAAAATCACATAGGATTCTCGTAGTATATTATATTGAAAATGCAAAATTTATACTAAATAAAATCAACACAACATAAAGTTAACAGCGAACTAAGGTCAGATTATGGAATCAAAAGCGCAAAAGCTAGGATCTAAAAACCAGAAATGGCCTTACTTAATGGCTTTACGTCCTCGACAATGGACAAAAAACTTGGTTGTTTTTGCTGCACCACTTTTTGCTTTTAGCTTCAATTTAGCCACACTTTTTGGCAGTGTGATGGCTTTTGTAATCTTTTGCTTGACCTCAAGTAGTTTTTATTTAATTAATGACATTGCAGATGTAGAAGCCGACCGGCAGCATCCCGTCAAATGTCAGCGGCCAATTGCGGCAGGATCAGTAAGTATTCCAGTTGCTTTGGGAACTGCGGTGGTGTTATTAGGTAGTTGTTTGACAATTAGCTGGTGGCGATCGCCCTACTTAGGTGCAACTATCACAGCTTATGCCTTACTGCAAGTCGCTTATAATTTGCGGTTGAAACGGATGGTAATACTGGATATCTGTGCGATCGCCACTGGCTTTATTTTACGTGCCTTAGCCGGAGGTGTAGCCACAGGCATTACACTATCACCTTGGTTTGTTCTGTGTACAGCCATGTTAGCACTGTTTTTAGGTATAGAAAAACGCAAAGCCGAACTACGTTTGACACAACTAAAAGGCACAAAACCCCGTGCTGTACTTAGACGTTACTCTTTATCCCTGTTGAGTCGGATGGAAAACGTAGTCACTACTGGTACAGTCCTTACTTACGCCCTGTGGAGTGCTGGACCTAACCTCAAAGGAGCGTCAACATCTTGGATGTTGGTAACATTACCATTTGTGTTATACGGTGTTTTCCGCTATCAATTAATCAGTGACCCTGTAGAAAATAATTCTGACAACAATCTTGAATACCCAGAAAACAATAGCAGTGAAAGACCAGAAGAAGTTTTATTAAAAGACTTACCAATACTGGTGACAGTAATTAGTTGGATTATCACCTGTTTTCTCATTCTCTTATGCAAACACAAAGGAATAATTCAGTAAAGGTGAAATACTTTGGCATAGTCAAATTTTAGGAATTGCTCAATGATAAATTTTCAGAATTTATTCCCCAAAACATCGAAAACAACGTTAAAAAACAAGCATCTTCAATCATCACCACAAGTATATAAACTAGCGCAAATAGATATTAACTCATTAACGAAATCAGGGATTAGAGGCATTATTTTGGATTTGGATAACACAATCATTTCCGAAGATGATCATTATCTATCACCTTTAGCAGAAAATTGGTTAATTCAGGCAAAATTAGCAGGATTAAATTTTTTTATTCTCTCCAACGGTAAACGTATTTATCGAGTCAAATATTGGTCTGAACGTTTGAATATTCCCGCTATTAGTCCAGCCAAAAAACCTTTTCCTAAATCATTCAAACAAGCAATGGCCAAGATGCAGTTAGAACCCAAACAAGTCATAGTCATTGGTGATAGTTTGCATACAGATGTTGTAGGAGCTTGGCTATGTGGGTGTTCCTGCATTCAAGTTGCCACCTTACCCCATCCACCAAGATGGTGGGAAAAACTAGCTGGTAAATGGGTACAAAAACCCTACCCAAATCACACTGAACTGGGAAAATTTACCGCCCATAACGAGTATAATCAATTCAAAATTTCATAATCACAATGAATAACCAATTTATTTTATTTTCTCTGATTTTAATTACCGTGCTGCTCAACACAATTGCCCAAAGTTTATTAAAATTAGGGTCAGGACAAAATCCATTGAACATTTATTTAATAGGAGGAATTTTAACTTACGGACTCAGCACGGTTTTTTATATTGCAGTTTTATCTAAATTTAATTTATCCTTTGCTTACCCTGTAGTTATAGGATTGACAATTTTAGCAACAACATTTGTTGGTGCTTTGCTGTTTCAAGAAAAAATTTCCATGAATCACGGCATAGGTATAGGATTGATATTAACAGGTATTTGGACTATTCTCTTGAAAAAATAGGTATGTAAATAATTGATTTTAGGAAACCTTAATAAGTAAACTTTAATATTTTATGACCAAGACAAATTTACAAAGATATGTTTGGATAGATTATGTCAAAGCTATTGGTATTTTTCTGATCGTATATGGTCATGCAGAAATTACTAAGTTGGAATTTTCTTTTTTGTGGACATTTCATGTGCCATTATTCTTTTTAGTATCAGGTTTTTTGTCAGTTAAAGATCATAATCAGCTAGATATCCGCAAAAAAATAGACCGCTTGCTTTTGCCATATATTTACATATATTTAATT
>NZ_LUFH02000149.1 GCF_001586785.1 Sphaerospermopsis aphanizomenoides BCCUSP55 | reverse complement strand
CCCCCTGCTCCCTGCCCCACACCTCAAGTCCTGCCAGCCAAATTAGCAACTACCGCTGCTAACTCCGCAGGATTGACAGGTTTGGGAATATGTAGCTGAAATCCCGCTAACAAAGCTTGGGTACGATCTTCTGCTCTGGCATAAGCTGTGACAGCGACTGCGGGAATTTTTCCTCCCTGATGACTGGGTAGACTTCTGACTTTACGAATTAGTGTATAGCCATCTTCTTGGGGCATTCCAATATCACTGATTAATATATCTGGGTGAAATTGTGATATGGCTGTCATTGCTGCTGGTACAGAAGCAACGGCCATAGCTTGAGCGCCATATTGTCCCAAGATTGTGGTCAATAAATGCCGCGCATCTGCTTCATCATCAACTATTAGTACCCGTAAACCTTGCAGAATGGCTAATTGTTGTTGAACAAAGTCATTATTCACCAGAGATTGCTGTTGCTCGGAGGTGTTATATTCAGCAGTAACAGCTTTCATCGGTAGATTGACAGTGAAGGTTGCTCCCTGTCCTAATCCTGGGCTGGTAGCAGCAACTGTGCCTCCATGTAATTCTACTAAGTGACGGACGATTGCTAATCCTAGTCCTAGTCCCCCGTGCGATCGCGTGGTTGAGCTATCAGCTTGGCGAAAGCGTTCAAATACATGAGGTAAAAAATCAGGATCAATCCCCGCTCCGGTATCAATGACTTGAATTTGCACACGGGAATTGATGCGTTTTAGCTCAACCTGAACTTTTCCCCGCTTAGGTGTGAATTTGACAGCATTGGAGAGCAAATTCCAGACAATCTGTTGCAAGCGGTTAGCATCACCTATCACTACCCCCACTTGTGAGTCAAATTCAGACTCAATCGTAATTTCTTTGGCATCTGCGGCTGGACGCACAGTGTCTATGGCTGCTGTCACCACTGGGATCAGTTCTACAGGATGCAAATTCAAGCGCAGTTTGCCGCAAATAATCCGCGACACATCTAAAACATCTTCAATTAGCTGTGCTAAATTGCGGCTATTGCGATCAATGGTATCCAATGCCCTAGCAGTGGTAATTTCATCAAACTTGCGGCTTTTGAGTAATTGAGTCCACCCCAACATGGCATTCAAGGGGGTACGGAGTTCGTGGGAAAGTGTGGCTAAAAATTCATCTTTGATGCGGTTAGCGGCTTCTGCTTCAGCTCGTGCAGCTTGTTCTCGTTTAAGCAGTTGTTCTCGTTCTTGTTCTGCTTGCTTGCGTTCTGTAATGTCAATCATGAACCCATGTAATTGCTGGGGCCCATCTGCATTTCTCACAACGTTAACAATGTCATATAACCAGATCACTTTGCCATCAGATGACAACATTCTATACTCAAATTCGTAATTATCCTGAGATTGAGAACTTTCTATACAGAAGTTTATCACCCATTCTTGGTCTTCTGGGTGGATATGTTGTACCCAGAACTTATCGGTGTACCACTCGTTTATGGCATAGCCGAGAATATCTTCTGTTTGGGGGCCTACATAAGTAAAATTACCGCTTGTAGGATCTGCTTCCCAAGGAATTACACGCACTTTTTCTGTGAGTTTGCGAAATCTTTCTTCACTTTGTTTGAGATCTGCTTGTGCTTGCTTTTGTTCAGTAATATCTCTAATTAGGGCAACAAATCCCTCAACTTTACCTTGCTGATTAAATTGGGGAATATAAGTCACCATTTTATTATGTTTTCTGCCGTTTTGATGAAATACTTGGGTTTCGTAGGTTACTTGCTGTCCTGAAAGTACAGTTTCTACATAGGGAGAAATTGACTGATAAAGGGATTCACCTAAAAGTTCTTTCAGATGCTTACCATACATTTGGGAAGCGGATATGCCAAACCATTCTTCATATCTTTTGTTATTAAAACGATAACGCTGTTGAGCATCCACATAGGAAATCTGTCCTGGTAAAGAATTGGTAATTAGGCGCAGTTGTTCTTCTTGTTGACGCAGTCTTTGTTCAACTTGTTTTTCCTCGCTTATATCAAGGACAAAGCCAATAATTTGATCATTATTAGTTTCTAATAAAGTCAGGCCAATCAGAACACTAACGCGACTCCCATCTTTACGGATGTATTCTTTCTCAAAAGGCTGACAAACTCCTTTATTTTTGAGTTCTACTGCTGCGCGATCGCTCTTTTCCCTATCTTTTGGAAGAGTCATTTCTCGGCAGTTAATTCTTCCTGCTAGTAGTTCCTCGTGTGTATAACCTACTATTTTTAAAAAAGTATCATTTGCTTCCAAAATATTGCCGTTGATATCAGCAATTATCACCCCGATAATATTTGCATTTCTCAAGCTTCTAAACCGGGATTCACTCACAGACAGCTTCTGGACAATTATTTCCAAGTGCTTTTTGGCAGTACGTAATTCGGAATTAAGCCAACTGATAAATAGTGTTACTAATATAAAAAAGCCTAGCCTGATTACATCCTCGTGAGTCTCAAGATACAGTGAAAATGTAGGCGTGATCAAAAAGTAGTCAACAGTTAAAACAGACAAAACAATAGCCAATACCCCTGGCTTGATACCACCGTGCCAGTTAGTGAGTGCTATAGCCGCAAAAAATAGCATAAAAATCGTTGATTGCCGCAATGGCTGTAACATAAGTGTTAGTACCAAGGCAATACCAACAGATAGAATGGCTACAGCATATTGTGATAAAAGGGAGACTCTTCCTTTCAATGCGGCATCTCCTTTAGAAAAATAATCTACTGGAAATTGTCTACAAATTAGTTTAAATATATAGGAATCCGGTTTTTTTTATGAAAACATTAAGTATTGTCACTAATGCACCCTAGGTATATGTATGGCTAGACCACGCAAGCTATCAAAAATCAAATAGTAGTCCTATATATCCATAGCTCTATTCTGATTATGCAATAGGAAAATATAAAGCTCTAATTTTCGGACTATGAATCTATCTAAAGTAGTAAGTACCTGAGAAAAATTAATTCAACATTCTTGGAACAAAAAAATCTCTGTAGGGAGCATCCCAATTTTGCAACAATAAACGCAGCAATACTAAAAACTCTCTTAAACTGCAAGCATGGCTGCGCTTGTCGCGTAGCGTGGACTTAGCAGTTTATTGATGGTTAAACTTTGCACCTAAGAGTAAATACGTGAGCATTTCTCCTTTACCTTTGACTTTAATTAAGCCGCGTTTTTTCAGAAAATACTTTTCTTGTAATAAATGATAGCTGGCTTCACAAACCTGAATACAACCTGCTATACCATGAGATTCCATTCTACTTGCAGTATTGACTGTATCTCCCCATAAATCATAAGCAAATTTTTTCAACCCAATTACCCCTGCTACTACAGGGCCTGTACTAATACCAATACGAATACGAAATGATTGGTTTTGTTGTTGGTTAAATTGATTAACAGCTTGTTGCATATCCAAGGCCATATTCGCTATGGCTATGGCATGATCACTACGATGATTAGGTAAACCGGCAACGGCCATGTAAGCATCACCAATAGTTTTGATTTTCTCGACTCCGTGACGTTCTGCTAACTGGTCAAATAAGCAGAATATTTCGTTTAATAATTCAACTAGTTGTGGTGGAGAAGTGCAACTAGAAAGTTCTGTAAATCCAACAATATCTGCAAATAAAACAGTTACTTCTAAAAAGCTATCAGCGATAGTAGTCGGTTGTAGTTTTAATTGTTCAGCTATTACTTCTGGTAAGATATTTAAAAGTAGTTTTTCTGATTGTTGCTTGGCTATTTCTATTTCCTGTCTAGCCCGAAATTCATTTTTCCTTAACTTTTCATATAGATAAACAGAAAAAACACAAATTATGCTTGTCCAAAATAAATAAATTCCATGTTCAACGTAAAAATATAATGGCTGGCTAAATTGAGGACGGTAAAGTAAATACAGGATTGCGTAACATATAAGTGTACCAATTTGAGAAATTAAATGCAGTCGCCATAATACTGGAACAATTGTTGCTTGGGTGATAAACATTAAATTCCAAATATTAGTAAACGGTTCTACATAATTAAACAAAATTGCTGTATCAATTTGGGTCACGCAAGTTCCACACCAAGACAAAGCTAAAAAAATCATGTGTGGGTAACGACGACCAAGAGGAGTTTTACATAAAAACCAACAAATTAAAATAAAACTTTCAAGTATTAACCCAATTTTAAAGGCGTAGATTTTTTCATTTGGCTGCTGATTTACCCACATAAAAAAAACAGTAAGTGTTAAACCTACCAGCAGCATAATTTGGGTTTGCAATTTTAGGCGTTTGATCAGGAACTGTCGGCGCTGTTCTCTGTAAGATTCAACAAAGCTTGCATCTATTTGCCAGTCGGATATTTCTGGGGTAAATAGATCCTCTAGTTGGGTTATGCCAAAATCTCTTTTGGGAATCATGCACGTTTTGGGTTATGAGTAGTGAAGTGTGAACGAGTTGGGAGGAAACCTAACATGGGTCGCAACCCCACTTTAACTTTTGATCGTGGTACGTTAATTTTACACCCACCACCACGCAGTAAAGCTTGGATAGATTATGCAACATGGGATGATAGAATCGAAAAATTCCGTATTCCGGCGATTAGATATCGTTCTTTAGTCGAGGCATTGCAAGCAGAAGATACAGACTTCACGGATGAGGCTAAGGGATTTTATCCCTTGGATTTGATTCCCAGTTTGGAAATGACTCCCTATCCCCACCAAAATGAGGCTTTAGCGGCTTGGAAATTGGCAGGAAGACAGGGGGTTGTGGTGCTACCCACGGCGGCTGGTAAGACTTATTTGGCACAAATGGCGATGCAAGCGACACCGCGCACAACATTGATTGTTGTACCAACTTTGGATTTGATGCATCAGTGGTATGCACATTTAACAGCGGCTTTTCCTGATGCCAAGTTGGGTTTGCTGGGGGGTGGTTCACGGGATCAGACACCGATTTTGGTTGCTACTTATGACAGTGCGGCTATTCATGCGGAAACTTTGGGTAATAAATATGCTTTGATTATTTTTGATGAATGTCATCATTTACCCACAGATTTTAATCGAGTCATTGCTGAATATGCGATCGCACCTTATAGGTTGGGACTTTCTGCTACACCAGAACGCACCGATGGTAAACACGCTGATTTAAACATTCTCATTGGTAGAGAAGTTTATCGCCAACGTGCTGAAGATTTGGCGGGTAAGGCTTTAGCAGAACATCAAATTGTGCAAATTAAGGTCAAGTTATCCCAATTGGAACGGGAAAAATACAATCAGCTAATTCAAACCCGCAATGATTTTTTAAAGCAATCACGGATTTCTTTGGGAAGTCTGCAAGGTTGGCAAACTTTTGTGCAAATGAGTGCGCGATCGCAAGTCGGACGCAGAGCTATGTTAGCACACCGACAAGCAAAAGAAATCGCTCTGGGGACTGATGGTAAATTAAGAATTCTCATTGATTTATTGGCTGAACATTACCCCTCAAGGGTGTTGATTTTTACGGCAGATAATGCTACTGTCTACCGCATTTCTCAAGATTTGTTAATTCCGGCTATTACTCATCAAACTCCGGTGAAGGAAAGGCACGAAATTTTAACAAAATTTAAGGAGGGTGAATATAATACTTTGGTCGCTTCTCATGTTTTAAATGAGGGTGTTGATGTTCCTGCTGCTTCTATCGCCATTATTCTTTCTGGTACTGGTTCAACTAGGGAATATATTCAGCGTCTGGGGAGGGTTTTACGGAAGGGTAATATTGAAAATAAACAGGCGATTTTATATGAAGTCGTGGCTGAGGATACTAGTGAGGAGGGAACTTCGGCGAGAAGAAGAGGGGAGCAGAGGAGCAGGGGAGCAGAGGAGCAAGGGAGCAATGGAGCAGAGGAGCAGAGAAGCAGAGGGGAGAAGAAAAAAAGAGGTAATTTACAGGTTGTTTATGGGGGTGGGAAAGAAAGAAGTGTTAAGGCTGCTGAACAGTTAGAAATTAATTATTCAACTACTAAAAAAGATGTTACCAACGGAGTTACTGATTCATCGTCAAAACGGGGAGGAAATTATCCCGAAGAGACTGAAACTTGATGATAAACATTTGGGTTTGGCAAGTGATTTGATTGGTTTTTTTAAAGCCGCTGTTGGTAAATCTCAAGGGGTTCTTGAACGTCAATTGGCAGATTTTGAAGGTGATACTACTGACTATCGCATGAAGCGGGGTCTGGCTTACATTCTTAAAAGTAGTTTCTGCACTTTTGAAGTTGTTAGTCCTCTTGAACCACTAATGTTAAGGGAACGGGTTTTTGCTTTGGCTGCAAAGTCTGTTCCTAGTCGGGAAGCAACGGAAGTTACTTTAAAAAAGATTGCTGATGAGTTGAGTCAGGAATTACAGCAGGAAGTTTTACCAATTCAAGTACGTGATGGTCTTTATGCTGATTTATCTGAAAATAAAATTTTAACTGCTTTTGATGCTCCTAAACCAGAAGATTTATTACATCGTTATAATTTGTCTCAGGTGCAAGGTGTATTTTATAAAGCTACGCAATTGGTGTTAAATGCTCACCGCAATGTCCCAGGAGAATATAAGTTGTTATTTCGTTATTTGAAGTTGTTTCAATTAATGGCTTATATTGAAGGTGATGCTGACCACGGTTTTACTATTAGTATTGATGGACCGACAAGTTTATTTACTCCTAGCACCCGTTATGGTTTAGCAATAGCTAAGTTAATTCCGGCTTTGCTTCATGTCACTAAATGGAGTTTAGCAGCAACTTTGCAAACACGGGATTTTTATACAAATGAATGGAAAACTGGCAGATTTACTCTCAATTCTGAATGTGGTTTAGTTTCTCACTATCCTAAAGGTAAGCCTTATGATAGTATGTTAGAACAATCTTTTGCTGATAAATGGGATAGTTTAAAAAGCGGTTGGATATTAGAACGAGAAGTGGATTTAATTCCCATACCTGGTAGTGTGATGATTCCTGATTTTCGTTTGGTGCATCCTGATGGTAGGACTTTTTTATTAGAAATTGTTGGTTATTGGCGACCTGAATATTTACAAAAGAAGTTTTCTCAAGTGCGTCGTGCTAATTGCGATAATTTGATTTTAGCAATTTCCGAAAGATTGAATTTAGAAAAAGCAGGTGTGAAATTAAATGATGTACCTGCCAGAATTGTTTGGTTTAAAGAAAAGTTATTACCAAAAGCAGTTTTAGCAGTGATGGAATAATTGAGTTGGGTAATTGACAATGGTCTGCGTAGCTTCTCTTGACTCCTGACTCCTGGAATTATTAGAGAATGTCTTAAAAGTATTGTTGAAAACAAATAAACATGAAAAACCTAACCCACCGTCCCTACAAGGGAATGGGGTTTCAAAGACTCTCTCCTTGTAGGGGAGAGGTTTGGAGAGGGGTTTTTAGTATCCTTCAGGACTTTCCAAACATCCTCTTACAGTATTAGCGTATTTTTTAGATGTTCCTGTTTCTCAACTTCCTCAATTAGTGAGTGTCAATGATTGAGAATAGGAAAATCCATCATTACGAATTACGAAATAATTGGTGGGCATTGCTCACCATACAATATTTTTTTATTTATCAATTATTTTAATTTTTTCTTAAGAATTTAATCAAAATATATTACATTTTTTTATACTTTTCAGAATTTTTATAAAGGAAAATTTAATTATTTAAATAACTTAACTAAAGACCAGCATTATTATTAACTTATGTAGTTTGAAATACAATTCTATCTATCGTATTATTTATATTTCTTAGGGTTAATATTATGTTTATTAAAATACTCAAAACCATGAACGCTAAAATAACAGCTACCTTCGCAATTATAGCGGCTCTTGTTGGGGTCAACAGCACCGTTTATGCACAGTCCACAGAAAATCCCCAACCAGGAAGTTTTACTTTAAGCGGAGATTCTTTAGTTAACATTAACAATCGCAATTCCGAAAATGATTTTGGCAAGTTTTTTGACCAACAAAATCAAGGCAGTATTTCTAATACCACAGGGACAGAAAATACAGTTTCTACAGAATTGCCATTGAGTGAGTCAATAACAATTCCTTCTACTCCTATATTTCTACAACCGGCATATCAAAATCTCAATGAAAATGACGGGTTACAGTTGCAGTTAGATTTGAGTGATGGTAATTGATACTCTTCAACAAAAAACTCCACCGCACCCCGCACATTAAGGACTAATGTTTAATTAGTTCTATGCCTAATTTGCTTCCTATTTCCATAACATTGTTTGTAAAGTCTGTCATACCTGCTATCGGGGCAGCAGCTACACTAGCAGCAGTTAATAAAGCTACTAGACGCTTTCTGAGTTTGGGTAAATTGCGTTCTGGTTCTGCCTTTTTAATTTCTGCTTCTACATCATCAATATCAATAATAATATCGTCGTGGATTTCTGGGGGAAATTGGGCAGCAGTTTGACGCATAGTGCTGATGATTTGCATTAGTTCTGCTACGCTTGCGCCGTTTGTTTGAGTTAAGTCACCGACTTTTTGACTGGCGTTGTCTTTGATTTCGTTGCCAACATTGGCGATGCCTATTTGTGAGCCTGAAAAGTTGTTTGTGTTGTTTGTCACAGGTTTATTATTATTGTCAATATTGTTGTTAATTATAACGTTAACTCCCTGTGAATTAATTGTTTGTGATTTTCGACGTGATTCTAGTGATTCATAACCATCTAAAAGTTGACGCAAATCGAGTTCTAATTTTAATTTGCCGATAGTGACTATACTTTTACCCATGTCCTCAAGTCCTAAAAGTTCTTGATAGTCCAGGGGTGGATGTTTAGGATGGTCAGGGACGGGAACCCATTCTGTGATTTCCAGGTTGGGGAGGGTGTTGTGGATTTTTTGGAATTCATTACGGAGAATACCCAGAAATAAACGTCTTGTTTCTTTACGTCCGCTAATGGTGATAAAGATTTTTTTGTCTTCGGAGTCAGCTTTAATACGAGCGATGTTGTAGATTTCGTTGTATTGTTGATATTGCAACATTACCCCACTGCGCCAATAGATTGAGTTATAAATTTTGTCGTGGGTGTTAACAATAAAGCGAGAGATGATACTTTCCGGGAGAACTTTGTAATGGTATTGAAATTCCAGGGTTTCCCCTTCTAGTTCTGTTTCGTCTGGTTGGTCTTTGGGCAAAAGTCCCGCAATCAAGAATTTTGGTGGTTGACATTCTAGTTGAAAGCAAAGTTCAAATTCCTGCATCAAATTGATCAGATAGTCGTGACGCTGGGTAGGGTAACGCTTTGGGTCGAGGATGCGACTGATATCAGCGGGGGTGAAAATGCCTTTGCTTTTAGTTTTGAGAGTTTCATCACTCAGGAGTGCATAAATACCTTCTGTCACCCAGTTGGGTTTGAGGACGTTCAGATTTTTGAGGATGGGATGATCACGGTAGTTGAGAACTAAGCCAAGACGATGCAGCAAGTCAATCAGTTGTTCTTGGTTTTGTTCTTCGGGAATTTTATTTTGATAGCAGATGCCGATATAGTTACTGTAGGTAATGAAGTCTTGGGGCATGGTTTCCAGTTGTTGTTTAACCTCAAACCATGATAGGGGTAGAAGATCGTAGACTTCTTTGAGGTTGGCGATTTGCTGGAAAATAGCCCTGCGAAGTTCATCAATGCCGATATTATCTTGGCAGGAAGTTTCAATAATGTCTTGAATATTAGGATATTTTTGCCGTAATGCCTTGCGGTTAATGTCTAGGGGTTGTTCATCTTTTTTGTTACCAACAATAATTACGGGAGACTGGCCGCCAAAGCTTTCAATGAGTTTCAGCCAATATTCGATGCGGTTTTCTTCTTCGCTGGTGCGACAGTTGCAAACTAGGAGATAGAGACTACGCTTAGTCAGAAAAAACTGATGGGTGGCGTGATAAATTTCCTGGCCGCCAAAGTCCCAAACATTAAGGCGGATGTCTTTGCTATCTACCTGCACATTCCAAGTTTCTACATTGAGTCCGTCGGTTTGGGATTGATTTTTGTCATATTGATTGCGGATTAATCGCTGGATCAGGGATGTTTTACCGACGCTACCTTGTCCGACAAGCAAAAGTTTAGCTTCATGTAATGGCCGAGTTTCACTGGTGCGAATTTGCCTCAAGTAATTAAAAATCTCTTTTGCATCTTTTGTATCAAGAATTTCTAATGGTATCTGGGTGATTTGGTTGTGACTGAGGTCAAGCTGGGTGAGATTGGTTAATTTGGCGAGCGCCTCTGGTATCTGGGTGATTTGGTTGTGACTGAGGTCAAGCTGGGTGAGATTGGTTAATTTAGCCAGCGCCTCTGGTATCTGGGTGATTTGGTTGTTATAGAAGTGAAGCCTCGTGAGATTGGTTAATTTAGCCAGCGCCTCTGGTATCTGGGTGATTTGGTTGTTATAGAAGTGAAGCCTCGTGAGATTGGTTAATTTAGCCAGCGCCTCTGGTATCTGGGTGATTTGGTTGTGACTGAGGTCAAGCTGGGTGAGATTGGTTAATTTAGCCAGCGCCTCTGGTATCTGGGTGATTTGGTTGTGACTGAGGTCAAGCTGGGTGAGATTGGTTAATTTGGCCAGCGCCTCTGGTATC
>NZ_LUFH02000148.1 GCF_001586785.1 Sphaerospermopsis aphanizomenoides BCCUSP55 | reverse complement strand
GACATGGACATGGAATATATTTACTTTTTTAAAGCACTATCTTTATCAACAAAAACGTCAATTCTTAAATAAGAAAATGCGTGAATACATACAGCAATTTTCATCAAGCAGTGAAAAATATAAGTTTTTATCAGTTGTTGTTTTATCAGAATTAAAGGCAATAGGTAGAGCAGATGTTGAAAATTGGGCTGATTCTGAACATACTAAAAAGTTTGTTGAAGAAGATAAAATTCAACAATTAAAAGATAAAATTGGGGATATGTTTAATAAATGGCAAAGACAGACATCATTAAATGAAATTCCTATGCGGGATTTAGCTGATGAATTAATTAAAATATTAGAAGATTTTCATTAATCAAAAAGGAATTAACATGAAATTACCAATTTACACAGGTTCAGGAAAACGTCAAGGAGAACTACCCAAACAACTCCCAAATTCTCCCCTTTCTCGATTACTCAATCCAGAAAAATACATTGCTGATGAAGGTTTAAGAGATGCCTGTAATGTGGCATTATTATTAGGACAACCTTTATTGCTAACTGGAGAACCAGGAACAGGAAAAACTCAACTAGCTTACAGTCTTGCTTGGGAACTGGGACTTGGTGAAGTTTTAAAATTTGAAACTAAATCTACTAGCATTGCGCGGGATTTGTTCTATACCTATGATGTTTTAAAGCGATTTCAAGATGTGCAAACTGGTTTTGCTACAAATCAAATTTTAGATTACATCACTTACCAAGCTTTAGGAAAAGCAATTTTATGTACTCGTAATTTAGAGGAAGTAAAAGAATTTTTACCATTAGAATTTCCTGATGATGGACAAAAGCGTTCCGTCGTTTTAATTGATGAAATTGATAAAGCACCCCGTGATTTTCCCAATGATTTACTGAATGAATTGGAATTGATGTATTTTCGGATTCCAGAATTAGGTAATCAAAAAATAGAAGCAGATGCAAAATTGCAACCAATTGTAATTATTACTAGCAATTCAGAAAAAGATTTACCAGATGCTTTTCTGCGACGTTGTATTTATTATCATCTGCCTTTTCCTGATAATGAGCGACTGAAAAATATTATTGCTAATCGCTTAGGAATGAATATTAGTGATCCATTTTTGCAATCAGCTATTAGTTTATTTGAAAAATTACGTAAAAGTGGTTTGAATAAGCAACCTGCAACCGCTGAATTATTAAGTTGGATTGTTGCTTTACAAAAGTTTAGTAGTATTCCAGAGAGTTTTTCAATTCAATTGAACGCTGATTTAATTAACTCTACTCTCAGTAGCTTAGTCAAAACTCAAAATGATCAGGAAAAAGCCAAAAGAGTTATAGAACAATGGATAAAAGAACAGAAATAGAAGATCACCTAGATTGGCTAAATCCTGATGCTTTACTAGAGTTTATTGATATTCTTAGAGAATCTGGTTATAACATCGGCATATCTCAATATATTGCAGCACAGGATTTAATTTTGATTCTGATTTCTCAGGGTGAAAATTTGGATAATCCAGAAAAATTGAGGAGTTTATTAGCACCAATATTTTGCAGTTCACCAGTTGAACAAGAACAATTTAAGCAGTATTTTGATAATTGTTTTAACTCTATTAATCAAAATATTTGTTTAGAAGCAGAAACAAAAGAAGAAACTCAACTATTAACAGAAGAAAAGATAGAATCTCATTTTCTCCTGTTGATTTTATTGCTAAAAATTATTATTTATACAGGAATTCCTCTATTTTTAATATTCAATGACTCCACTACTAATAGACGAAATGAATTTCCGATTAAGATATCAGAAAAAAAACCGGGTATGAAGCCAGAAGCAGGAAACCCTATTATTATTATACCAAAGGAAACTGCTCTAATTTGCACTGAAAACCCTCCCCGAAATACCATTAACTCAAATACCATTAACTGGCCAAGAGAAATAGCATTTTTCTTAACTCCTGCTGCTGTGTTTTTCATTTGCAGAATGTGGTGGTTTTGGTTAATGCGTCAGTTATTTTTACGACGTTATGGAACTACAACCCAACCCGAACTACAGAATATTTCTATTGCTGGTTTTGAGCAAGAATTATTCCCGACAATGATTTTTATGCAAATTGCTAGAAATCTCAGACGACGTATTCCGATTCCTTCCCATCAATTAGATATAGAAAAAACAATTGATGCAACTTTGCGACAAGGAGGATGGTTAAAACCAATATATCGTAATTATCAAATACTTCCAGAATATTTATTTCTGGTTAATCGCACTAGCTTTCAAGATCATCAAGCTCAATTTATAGAAGAAATGATTGAGCGTATTAAACAAGAAAATGTTTTAATTACCAGTTATTTGTTTGATGATGATCCTTTAATTTGTTTTCCTAGTCAGGGAGAAGGTTCTCCACTTAGACTTGAAGAAATTATTAGTAAATAT
Organism: Sphaerospermopsis aphanizomenoides BCCUSP55; assembly: GCF_001586785.1. GTDB lineage: Bacteria > Cyanobacteriota > Cyanobacteriia > Cyanobacteriales > Nostocaceae > Sphaerospermopsis_A > Sphaerospermopsis_A aphanizomenoides_A. The sequence goes on along the minus strand of NZ_LUFH02000148.1, from coordinate 8,209 downwards.
CATCAGTGTTATCTGATTATAGTTTCAGATACAGAGAAATTTTTTAGTATTATTAGTGGTGAATTAGAACCTTGGGTAAGTCAATTAATCAGCTGGCAAGGTCGAGCTTTTCTTACTCCCAAACCAAGAACTAATTGGGGTTATCAAGAATTTCAAATAGCTCAACAATTTATGATTTTACCTGCTACACCAGCAGGGTTAGAGATATTTAGTCAAAAACTCTGGAATGGATATAATTCAAAGCCTCTCTCCACTTCTTTACAAGAAGAACAATTAAGCTTCTCCTTGCAGGAGAGGTTGGGAGAGGTAGAGGGAGATTTATCAGCAATACCTATACCACAAACATTGCGGATTCAATCTTATCGCTGGTTAGAACGTAATTCTCCAGAACCAGAGAAAATTGCAGCTATGTTGCTTTCCCTGCGGGAATATTTAGGTGATGATAGTTTTTATTGGTTTTGTGCTTGTGCTGTTTTTCCTGAGTTGCAATGGAATATTACTATTTATTTAGGTAATGTTCTCAAAACAAAGTCAGGAGAATCTCTGTTAGAGGTTGATTCTTTGACTACTTTAGCTCGTTTACCTTGGTTTCGTGCTGGTTATATTCCAGATTGGTTGCGTGTTGATTTGATTCAAAAATTAACTCAGGAACAAGAACAGGAAATTAGAAATGTATTAAAAAATTTACTCAATCAGGTTAATGATACTTCTGAAAATGGACTGAAGTTATCAATAGCAAAAACATCTCTAAAAACTATTGCTGAAGATGGTTTATTAAAAGATTACCTGTTTCTGGATTTTATGACTAAACCATCTTTACTTGATCTCAAAGTACCAGAAAAGTTGAATAAATTATTGCCAAAATCCAAAAATCAAGTTTCTAAACAGCAAAAAATCAACCGCAGACGATTTTTGCAGATGGTTGGTTTAGGAAGTGCAGGTTTTGTTGCAGCAGTAGCAGGTAATCAGGTTTTGAAACCTAAAGAACCTACAATAGCTTCTCGTAGTTGTAAGTTTGAGGTATTAACAGTCAATTCTCAAGGAAAAATTATTTCCCGCATTTCTAGGGAAGCAACGTTTTTTACTGAAGATTTGGGTAATAATATAACTCTGGAGATGGTGGAGATTCCTGGTGGTTCTTTTAATATGGGTTCACCAGCATCAGAAAAAGGTCGGAATGATTATGAAAGTCCACAACATGAGGTAAATGTACCTGCTTTTGCTATGGGTAAATTTGCAGTGACTCAGGAACAGTATCAACAAATTATGGGTAAAAATCCTTCTAATTTTAAAGGAGTCAAACGTCCTGTAGAACAGGTGTCTTGGAATGATGCGGTGGAGTTTTGTAATCAGTTGAGTCAAAAAACTGGACGTACTTACAGATTACCCAGTGAGGCAGAATGGGAATATGCTTGTCGTGCAGGGACGACTACACCCTTTCATTTTGGGGACACAATTACCAGTGACTTAGCTAATTATAAAGGCACTGTGACTTATGCTTCTGAACCAACAGGTGAATACAGACAACAGACAACAAATGTAGGTAGTTTTCCGCCTAATAGCTTTGGTTTGTATGATATGCACGGTAATTTCTGGGAATGGTGTCAAGATGATTGGCATGATAATTATATAAATGCGCCTAAAGATAGTAGTGGTTGGACAAGTCGAAGCGATAATACTAAAGTGCTGCGCGGTGGTTCGTGGGGCAACAATCCTGGGTACTGCCGTTCTGCCTACCGCTACAGCTACGACCGCGATAGCAGGGACTTCGATATCGGTTTTCGCGTTGTTTGTCTTGGCGCGGCGAGGACTCTTTAGCCCTTTGCACTCTTGCGCTTTTGCGCTTTTCTCTTTCTTTTCTTTCTGATTGGGAGCGTAGCGAGACGATTTTTTTTTGTCTGAATCAGGATGTCCAGGACACCCTTCGGGAAGTCAAAAATCAAAAGTCAAAATTCAGAAATAAACGATGTCCAGGATTTAAGGATTTAATTTGTCTGAATCAGGATGTCCAGGATTTAAGGATTTACAGGATAAGTTTGTCGTGTTGTTGATGCATTTTCATGATATAGCTTTAAACTAAGAAATCGGTTCAAAAACCATTTGAGGAATCAATATCTGGTCTTGTATTTGTGCAATACCCAAAAAGCGGGTTTCTTGTTCATACACTCTTACCAACCCCAATAAATCCAGATTTAAAGGAACTTGCTGACCTTGACACCATTTTTTGGCAAATGTTTCTGGTAAATTTACAGATGGTAACTTTTGTAAGGCTGCATCTGGGGCGACTGGTTGAAATGTACCTGCTTGGAGTTGAGTTTCTAAATCTGTGAGTGTGAAACTGTCTTGTAAGTGAAAACCGCTGCTTTCCGTTCGTGTCAAAGCGGCAAGAGTTCCACCTGTATTGAGAACTGCTCCTAAATCACGAGCGATCGCGCGAATATATGTACCTGCACCACAAGCGATCGCTAAATCCAATTCTGGAAAATCTCCATTACGCCAATCTAAAACTTCTATATTTAAAACTTCTACTGTCCGAGTCGGCGCTTGCACAATTTCACCTTTCCGTGCCAAATCATACAGGCGTTTCCCATCCACTTGAATGGCGCTATAACTGGGAGGAATTTGCTCAATTTTGCCTATAAATTGGGAAAGTGCGGTTTTGATATCCGTCAAACTTAACCCAGGACAAGGCTGAGAAGTAATCACTTCCCCTTCTAAATCATCCGTAGTTGTACGTATACCAAAGCGAACAGTAGCTTGATAAGCCTTTTCACCAGGTAAATACTGTAACAATCTGGTAGCTTTACCCACAGCGATAGGTAACACACCAGTAGCTGCTGGATCTAAAGTTCCTGCGTGTCCCACCCGTTTTAAACGCAGGAGTTTCCGTACCCGTGCTACACAGTCATGGGAAGTCCAGCCATAAGGTTTGTTTAAATTGAGAAAGCCCTGCACAAAATAATTGATAATTGATAATTGATAATTGATAATTATATTCCGACTTCTGAAAGTATGATGATTTTTTAATTTTTTAAGACAATTTTTTTCTCAGGACACAATTTAAAAAAACCATCACAAAAAAATCTTGACATGAAGCGAGGATATACCAAAATCCAAAATCTCCAATTTTCACCTGACTATAGTTGAAGGAATTTTTTTTTACGGAGGTAATTCCTGGCATATTTTCACCTAAAACTGGTGCTAATTCTTGGCTGTTTAAGGATTGAACAAAACTCAAACCCAAAGACTGACTGGAAATAGTTTTAGCGTAGCCGGCGTTAAGATAGGTAATATATTGTGGCTTTTGGGACACATAAGTTTGAAAGAACAAGAAGCTAAAAGCATTGATGTAACTGTGAGCTTGGGAAGCATCACCAACCATTTCTACAGGTAATGCTACTTGCTGGCTGCCAGGATTGCTATTACCAATGCTAGAAAAATGAGTTCCACCCATCAGCATGAGCAGATATTTGTGGGGATGATTTAACCAAGAAAATGGTAAAATTTGTTCATGTAAAGCTGGTGCAACTGTATCTTCACTACTACTAAAAAACATCACAGGAGTTTGAATTTGATTCAGACCAGCTTGACCAAAAATCGAGCTAGTAATGGGATTAACGGCTATTACTGCTTTAACTCTTGAATCCCGCAAATTAAAATTATATTTATGATATTTTTGCCTAGACTTAGTTTGCAAATCTAAAGCGCGAAATTACAGCAGTAAAGACATATTCCAGGTATCTCGTAGTGCATCTGGCTGACAATCTTTTTCTAGCTGCTGCAAATTAATTGTTGCACCTGCTAAAGCTAAAGCAGTATAACCACCAAAAGATTGCCCAAATACTCCCACTTGTTGCAGATTTAATTTACCTTGAAAAATTGATTCAGATTGATTAGCTTTTTCGAGTTGATCTAATATATATTTTATATCTAAAGGTCTATCTATGAATTCCCTAGACTCAATTACTTTATTAGTATTACTACTCGGATGATTAGGAACAACAACAGCTAATCCGTGAGAAGCTAAATGCTCGGCTAAATAACGAAAATTACTGCTATCTAAACCTAAGCCATGAGAAATTACTATTACTGGTGTGGAGTGTTGAACATTAGGAACATAAACATCTGTGAATAAACGCCGTCTACGAGTTAAGTCAAAAAATTCTAACGTATATTTTTCTGATTTAAAATTACCTGGGCTTTTTAAATCTGACAATACAGATAAATTAATGTTTTGGATTTTACTAGCTTCGATATTTGATTTTTGCTGAATTAGTGCGATCGCTTGATTGGTTTCACTGATGAGCCGATCCAGTTTACCAGCTATTTCTAAACTATCAACTAAGTTAATATGAATGCTATTGCTGGGATATTTCCGTAGTATATTTAATAAATTTAAGCCTTCTGCTTCACCCGATGCTGCGATGATCGCATCACGTAAAACATTAAATTCTGACTTAGTTTGAGGAAATTTAGTTTTTATTAATTCTGCTAAACGTTGCAGTAAAAATTCTCCCTGTTGTGTGTGGAGAAATCTTGTAGCCACAGGCGGACTAATTTTTACGGACTTCAGTAAAATTTTTCTTAACTCTTGCAGTTGTTGCGATGAAATATACTGTTGATAAATTGCCAAATCACCATCCATGACTCCCGTTTTCGCAAAATTTTCTAAACTAATCACGGGAATGGGAATTTCTAGTATAGAATAGGAAGCATAGATTTTCTCTGCTGCCATGACAGAGTTACTAATTCCTAATGTTGGCAGCAGCATTGAAAGCACCAGCAATAATGATTTTTTTCTCAGGCTGCTGGCCCAATTACCAAATAAACTCTTCATCGCTCAAATGTTTCAGAGATGTTGTTTAGCGAGGCGTTAAATTTGGTAGTTATTTAGTCACCCTGTTGATTAATTTATATACTGTGACTCACCTTAGATTTCTGGATGTTTTTGAGATTTTTTACCTTAAAATCCTAACAAACTCACAAATGCTCTGCCTCAGTGCTTATTGTGTAGCTTTAAATATCAAATAACTTGACAAATCAAATTGTGTTGCACATATCCAAATTTTTTGATCAATGAGGGGCTTGTTGTTGGAATATTTGAGATAACCAAATTAATGGACAATTGATAATGGACAATTGACAATGGAAAAAAATTTGTTTGGATGCAAATTTGCGCCTCATTTACCTGAAATCTGCTGAATTTCTTCCCTCATCTCTGTCACCTGTCACCTGTCACCTGTCACCTTTTATTTAGATTTACCCAAAGCAATTGTTACCGAACCAGAAACAACTAAGAATGCGCCAATAATTCCTACTAATGTGATGTGTTCTGGCAAAATTAGCGTTGGGAAAATACTGGAAACCAGCCAAACAGCTATTAAAGTTATTAGCGGGGCTAAAGCTAAAATTGCACTCACTCTAGATGCTTCCCAATGTTCTAATGATTCAGCAAAAGCACCGTAAGCAATGAGAGTATTTAATCCACAAAATAACAACATTCCTAAATGCAAAATGTCAAGCGTGAAAATAGTATTAATTTTGGCAAATGGAGTAAATAATAAAGTACATCCACCATAAATTATGAGCATAATATTAGCGGATGATAAAGATTGTAATAACTGTTTTTGTGCTAAGGCATAAATTGCCCATGAAACTGCACCTATAACAATTAATCCACTACCTAGGAGATATTGTCCCTGTGCGGTAATTAAATTCGTTAATTGAGCTTTGAAAAATAGCAAAAAACCTACAGTTAAGACACTAACACCAAACCATTGCCGTAATGTATAACGCTCTTTAAAAATTACTAAACCACCAAAACCCAATAAAACAGTAGCTAACTGAATGATGACTTCAGCATTAACAGCACCTGCTAAGGCTAAACCTTGCATGAAGAGAAAGTAATTACCTGCTAAAAATATTGTGGCTATTGCTAATAGTTGCCAAGAATTAGTACGTAATTGTTCTAAACTTGGTAATTTTTGCTGCACATATAGATAAATTGCCAGTAGTACAAAGGACATTAAAAAGCGAAACCAAATCACAGTGTAGACATCTAGTGCTTGTAGCGTTACCTTTAAAGCAATTGGTAAAATGCCCCATAAAAAAACTGTGAGCAGGGATAAACCTAGTCCTAAACGCCAGCGACCGGAAGTTTGATGCCTCATTTAGTTATTTGCAAATGTTGTGTCAAAATATCTAAATTGTTGAAAGAAGAAATCTAGCAGCATAAAATTTTATCTGAATTTACGGAAACTACTCAAAGTAGGTAGAAAAAGCTGTAAAGCACTGTGGGTATGGCTACACTTCCTGTGTAGCATAAAGTAACCATAAGCTCATAAATACTAGCTGAATGCTTACCTAATAAATCTGGCAGTAGTTTGATTAAATTTTAGTTTAATTGAGTAGAAAGTAAATGGGACAAGGTTTTTTACAAATTGCGTTAACGCTATGTATTGTCGTATTAATTACTCCCTTGTTAGGTAAATACATAGCTAGAGTATTCTTAGAAGAAAACACAATTTTGGACTGGATAATGAATCCCATAGAGAGGATTCTTTATATACTAGCAGGAGTCCGTAAAAAAGAAGAAATGACTGGTTTACAGTATATTCGAGCAGTAATATATAGTAACTTAGTCATGGGAATTTCTGTGTATGCACTAATATCTTTGCAGGGATTGTTACCTGGGAATCCCAATAGGTTGAGTACACCTAAATGGGATATATTGCTACACACGACAATTTCTTTTTTAACTAACACTGACCAACAACACTACGCTGGTGAAACGACTTTAAGCTATTTTAGCCAAACAGCGGCTTTAGGCTTTTTGATGTTTACTTCAGCCGCAACTGGTTTAGCTGTAGGAATAGCTTTTATTCGTGGTTTGACAGGAAGAAAGTTAGGGAATTTTTACGTTGATATCACCCATGCCATTACGCGGATATTATTACCCCTTGCCATTATTGGGGCGATCGCACTCATAGCCCTGGGTGTACCACAAACATTAGCAGGAACACAGGTAGTTCAAACCTTAGAGGGGGGAACTCAGTACATCGCTAGGGGGCCAGTAGCTTCCTTTGAAATAATTAAACTGTTAGGTGAAAACGGAGGTGGCTTTTTTGGTGCTAACTCTGCTCATCCCTTTGAAAATCCCAATGGCGCTTCTAACTTAATAGAAATTATCGCCATGTTAGCGATTCCCACATCCTTAATTTACACATACGGGGTATTTGCCAATAACCTCAAACAAACTTGGTTACTGTTTTGGATGGTATTTATCATCTTTGTAGTTTTGATTTGGATCACCGCTGTTGGTGAACTACAGGGAAACCCCTTGATTAATAATGCCTTGGGATTACAACTGCCTAATTTAGAAGGTAAAGAACTCAGATTTGGTTGGGCAGAAACAGCATTATGGGCTGTAGCTACTACTGCTACCATGTGCGGTGCTGTGAATGGAATGCACGATTCCTTAATGCCATCTGGCATATTTTCAACTTTATTTAATATGTTCCTGCAAATTATTTGGGGTGGTCAGGGAACAGGAACAGCCTACCTCTTTATTTACCTAATTCTCACCGTTTTTATTACCGGGCTAATGGTAGGACGCACCCCGGAATTCTTTGGGCGCAAAATTGAAAAACAAGAAATCGTCCTAGCCAGCGTAGTCTTGCTGATTCACCCAATTGTAGTGTTGATTCCCAGTGCGATCGCCCTAGCATATCCCATTTCTCTATCTGGAATAAGTAACCCAGGCTTTCACGGTATTTCTCAAGTAGTGTATGAATATGCTTCAGCCGCAGCTAATAACGGTTCCGGCTTAGAAGGATTAAAAGATGACAGCTTATGGTGGAACTTAAGCTCAAGTTTCAGCATTTTAGCAGGGCGTTACATTCCCATTATTGCCATCCTCCTCTTAGCTGATAGTATGTCTCGTAAACCAAAAGTACCAGAAACCCGTGGTACTCTCAGAACCGATTCCTTACTATTTACCACCGTCACCGCTGGCGTAACTATTATTTTAGGAGTCCTCACCTTCTTCCCCATTTTAGCTTTAGGACCCATAGCCGAAGGTTTTAAACTAGCTGCGGGAAGTTAGAAGGTAGGTGACAGGTGACAGGTGACAGGTGACAGTTAAGAGGGAATAGGGAATAGGGAATAGATGATCAATACATTATTCCCCTGCTTCCCCTGCTTCCCCTGC
>NZ_LUFH02000147.1 GCF_001586785.1 Sphaerospermopsis aphanizomenoides BCCUSP55 | reverse complement strand
CCTACACCCTACACCCTACACCCCTACACCCTTCTTCCTACCATCTGTGTCTAATCCATTCGTAAATCTCTAAATATTCCGCCCCTGGAACATTCCATGAGTAGTCGTACTGCATACCCTGAATAGCTAGTTGCTGAAACTGTTCAGGTTGCTGATACCACAAATCTATGGCTCGACCCATTGCTGACTCAAGGGCCTGGTTATCCATTTGATAAAATACATAACCATTGCGTTTTTCTGGCGGTAGATTTTGGTCGTAATCTCGGTCAAAGACTGTATTTACCAGTCCCCCAACTCCACGCACAATGGGTACAGTGCCGTATTTTAAACCAATCATCTGAGTTAAACCACAGGGTTCATAATTGCTGGGAACAACAATCATATCTGCACCTGCATAAATAAGGTGAGATAATTCTTCATTAAATCCCAGTTCTAAATGAACATCAGGGTTATTGTTTAAAAATTGTTTTTCATGTTGGAAATGAGCGTTGATTGCTGGTTCTGTAGCTGAACCTAGTAATACAAATTGCGCTCCTTTACTGAGGGCATAATAAATAGCGTGATGGACAAGATGCACGCCTTTTTGATGATCTAAACGACCAATGTAAGCCACGATGGGTTTATCAGCATGACCTAACATTAGTTTTTCTCGCAAAGCTTTTTTGTTATAGGCTTTTTGTTCAAAATCATCCCAATTGTAGTTATTGGGGATGTAACGGTCAATTTCAGGATTCCAAAAATCATAATCAATGCCGTTGAGAACTCCACTAAATTTGTCTTTCTGCAAATATAGTGTGTTACCTAAACCACAACCAACTTCACTGGTTTGGGCTTCGACTGCATGATTTGGTGAAACGGTGGTTACTGCGTTAGAGTAATTAATCCCTGCTTTCATAAAGTTGATGGCAAAGGGGTTAAAATTATCCAGCAGTTTATCGTATTGGAAGTAATATTCTGGTCGGTTTAAACCAGTTGCTTGCAGAGTTTCTACACCACCCATTCCTTGATGTTTAAAGTTGTGAATGGTATAACAAACCCGTTGATATTCCATGCCATGATATTTGTAAATTTCATACAGCATGACGGGAATTAAACCTGTTTGCCAGTCATGACAATGGATGATATCTGGTTTTTTATTGCTTCTGAGTAGAAATTCTAAGGCTGCTTTGCTGAAAAATGCAAACCGCATATTGTCATCATCACAACCGTAGTAACAACCTCTATTAAAGAAATTGTCTTGACTATGGGGTTGAATGAAGAAACAAACTCGGCCGTGTACCCAACCGCAGTATACAGAACAGTGAATTGCTGCACCATACCAGGGTACCCATAAATTGAGGTAGGCATCATGTAGCCCCCAAATATGATCGTAGCGCATACAATCATACATAGGTAAAATCAGTTCGACTGTATTTCCCCGAATTTCTAATTCCCTACTGAGTCCGTAAACAACATCCCCTAACCCTCCGGCTTTAATCACAGGAGCGCATTCTGAGGCAATCTGTACTATGTACATTCCTAGCCCTCGCTTCACAAAACTTGATGTTTACTATCTTCTCACCAGTATATGCAAAATGTACTCATTGACAACCGGGTGAGGGGATGATAATGCTTGCATAAAGCTTCTTCTCCCCTGCATCCCCTATTGGGCAGTTGCGAGAAACCCATAAGGTGAAACCTAAGTCGGCAAAATATGGACTGATTAATACCAATTGATGGGAAAAAATAAATTGGTTATAGCAGTTGTCAGTTGAATGAGATAGAAATATAAATCATAAGCTTTGCACCAAAAGAGTTTTACCGCTGACCGCTGATAGGTGCTATAGCTTCTCTATTAACAAAGTTGTTGACAACAAATGAACAGAAAATTTATCTTAGCCTTGCTTTCCAGCCCCGTCCTGTTTATGTCTATGCTATCTATGGTGATGATGGCTAGAACTGCTTACGCTGGTCAAACTGTTACCCCTGTGGGAACTCATCTTTCCTGTGTTCGTTCTCCCCACTCAGCAACTATGCGTCAGGTATGTATACAAGTAGATAATGCTACTCCCACTACAGTTAAACCAACGATGCAATTAGCGCAAGTTCAACCTGAGCAAAATCAGGAAAAAATTCAAGAACAAAATCAGCCAGATGAACTAGAGTTTACAGAAGCAGAAAGTGATGAAGCTATCAAGTTGTTTGGCTGTGATTGTCCTATTTGTCTAAATGCTGTGCGTCAGTTGCATGGTATGGCACCATTGCCTGTGTAGAGTTAACATAGTATTTATATAGAGAAGCAGTAATATTATTTACTCAATAAACTCATTTCTGTTTCTCTACACTAGACAAAAAAACCAGAGAGTAAGTTCTCTGGCTGATCAATGGAAAAGTGAAGAATAAGCAATTTAATACAGACGGGTTGCGGGTTATGATCTAGAATCTGCCAAGGTTGTGCAGTCCTAGGATGATACCAGCGCCTAAAATATGACCAAAGCAGGTAGTTGCTAGGATGGCAGGTAAACCAAAACCACCAAAGAAATTAGCTGCGGGTACTGCTGGTTCTACATTGGGGTATTGGATTGTAAATTTGCCAAAGGCGATCGCAATGATGTTGGCGATAACCATGATGATGCCAACAGTAGGACTCCATTCCAGGGGTGCGGGTACGGTTGCGAGTAAAGTTGTAGTCAACACCGGATTAGCTCCTGAGATTATTGAATCATTGATATTATAATCTTCAGAATTACGAAGAAAATTCAAGAAAAATCCGAAATTTGCAGCAAATTTTAACAGTTGTTGCTAATCCTTAACATAAACAATCAGTCTACGGATAAGACAATTGGGGAATAGGGAATAGGGAATAGGGAATAGGGAATAGGGAATGGGGAATGGGGAATGGGGAATAGGGAATAGGGAATAGGGAATGGGGAATAGATGATCAATAGGACTTACGCAAAAGAACGAAAAAATAAGGTTTTCGGAGGATAGGTTCATCAAAGGAAAAAACCCCCACAACCCACACCCTACACCCTACACCCTACACCCTACACCCTACACCCTACACCCTACACCCTTACACCCAGCCGTGACGACAGATTCTGTGCGTAAGTCCTGTCTCACCCTGAACAGCTATTGCTGTCCAAATAATTTAAACTCAAGATGAGAGTGATTATTTCCCGAATTTACTATGACCTTAAGTCTGGATTCCTTACCATCTGCTTTAGCGAAGATTGTTCAACGGTTTCAACGTGCTGCTGACCCAAAAAGACGTTATGAACAGTTAATTTGGTACGCGCAGAAACTGCCAGAATTTCCCGAAGCTGATAAATTACCCGAAAACAAAGTTCCTGGTTGTGTTTCTCAAGTATATGTCACAGCATCACTGGATGATGGAAAGGTGGTTTTTCAAGGAGATTCTGATTCTCAGCTAACCAAGGGATTAGTCGCACTGTTAATAGAAGGATTAAACGGACTATCACCAACAGAAATCGTACAACTAACACCTGATTTTATTCAAGCCACAGGTTTAAATGTCAGTTTGACACCTTCCCGTGCGAACGGATTTTACAATATTTTTAAAACCATGCAGAAAAAAGCATTGGAATGTAAGTTGGAAACATAGGAAATAGGGGTGTAAGGGTGTAAGGGTGTAAGGGTGTAGGGGCAGAAATTACCATTACTAATTACCAATTACTAACTAAATTCAAGATGTCTACCAATTTATTCACAAAACCCACTGGTGCTTATGGTGGTGAAGTAAAAGAATATTCCTGGAACTGGGAAAATCAGTCTTTGCGAGTGGTTTATGAAACCATAGGACAAGGTTCACCGCTGTTATTACTTCCTGCTTTTAGTAGCGTTTCTACACGGAGAGAAGTGGGGGAACTGGCAAAATTACTCGCTGGCCATTTTCATGTCACCGCTTTGGACTGGCCGGGTTTTGGTGAAAGTTCACGATTGAGTTTAGATTACAACCCAGCTATATATCAACAATTTTTGGCTGATTTCGTTAAATCTGTTTTTAATATTCCAATTATTGTAGTTGCGGCTGGTCATGCTGCTGGTTATGTATTGAAGCTGGCGTTTCAACAACCAGATGCTTTTTCTCGGTTAGTATTAGTAGCACCAACTTGGCGTGGCCCATTACCGACAATGGGGGCAAATGCAAATATAGCTGCTATGGTTAGGGGGATGGTGCGATCGCCTCTCCTCGGTCAAGCACTATACAAGCTAAATACGACTCCATCTTTTTTAAGTTGGATGTATAGCCGTCATGTCTTCACTGATACTGCTAAACTGACACCCGAATTCATCAGCGAAAAATGGCAAACCACCCAGCAACCAAACGCTAGATTTGCTTCTGCGGCTTTTGTTACTGGGAATATAGATGCTATTCACAGTCAATCAGAATTTCTCTCCTTAGTGCAATCTTTATCTGTACCGTTAATGGCAGTTATAGGCGCATCTAGCCCGACAAAATCACGTCAAGAAATGGATGCTTTGGCAGCTTTACCGGGAGTTAGCAGCGTTGTTGTTCCCGGTTCATTGGGACTGCATGAAGAATACCCAGCAGTTGTTTTTGAAGCAATACTACCATTTTTAAGCAAGGTGTGTTAGACAGAGAATGATTATCAAGAGATATAAGAATTCAGGAGTCATACCATTTTGGATTTTGGATGAGAGGATTTGAGATTGTGAAAGTCTTGATATATAAGCTTTAAAAAGCTGACTACTGACTCCTGAATGCTTGATACCTTACTAAACTAACAAATCATCAAAATTGCTTTGAGATTATGATTGCTTCAGAAATATCAACAACCGTACCCGTAACTGTTTTAACTGGCTATTTAGGTGCTGGTAAAACCACTCTTCTCAATCACATTCTGACTTATGAACACGGTAAAAAAGTTGCAGTGATAGTTAACGAATTTGGAGAAGTAGGCATTGATAATCAGTTAGTGATTGATGCAGATGAAGAAATCTTTGAAATGAACAATGGCTGTATTTGTTGTACAGTCCGGGGTGATTTAATTCGGATCATTAGCAATTTGATGAAGCGCCGGGATAAATTTGACCACTTAGTCATTGAAACCACAGGATTGGCTGATCCAGCACCTGTAATTCAAACATTCTTTGTTGACGAAGATATGCAAAGTCAACTATCACTAGATGCGGTTGTCACAGTGGTAGATGCTAAACATATTTGGCAACATTGGGAAGCAGACGAAGCCCAAGAACAAATTGCTTTTGCGGATGTGATTTTGTTAAATAAAACAGATTTAGTCACACCAGAAGTTTTAGAAGAATTAGAAAGACGGATTCGGTCAATGAATGCAATGGCGAAAATTTACCGTACCCGTAATTCTGAATTATCAATGGATGCTTTATTGGGTGTTCAAGCTTTTGATTTAGAACGGGCTTTAGAAATTGATCCGCAATTCTTAGGTGAAGATGCCCATGAACATGATGAAACTGTCTATTCTGTAGCATTAGTAGAAAAAGGTGCATTGGATAGTCAAAAATTACATGATTGGATGACAGAATTACTAAGCACTAAAGGTACAGATATCTTTCGCATGAAAGGCATTTTAAATATTGCTGGAGAAGATGATCGGTTTGTTTTCCAAGGGGTACACATGATATTTGATGGTAAACCTGATAGACCTTGGAAAGCCAACGAAACCCGAAAAAATGAACTGGTTTTCATTGGACGTAATTTAGATGAAGCTCAATTAAAACAAGACTTTCTAGCTTGTATCGCGTAAATTGCGATGGGAATTTGGGAATCAATAAAATAAATGCAAATATTCCCTATTCCCTATTCCCTATTTCCTATTCCCTATGCAAATATGAATTTCACAACTAGCAAACCTCAAGAATTTACAGCCTACTATTCAGGCAACCTTAACGATTATGTCACATCTCTGGCTTGGTCATCGTCAGGGGATAAGCTGGCTGCAACTTCCGCTGCTGGAGAAGTTGTACTGTGGGAAAATGGCGAAATTATCCACTTACAAACTGCTACAGGTCAAGCAGTCAATTGTGTAGCTTTTTCTGGTGATGGTAAATATTTAGCTGTTTGTGGACAAGACGGAAAAGTACAAATCTGGCGAGAAAATCAATTAATTACGACTTTAGAAAATGCCCCGACTTGGGTTGATAAATTAGCTTGGAGTCAGACCAATAATCAACTAGCTTTTAGTTTAGGGCGTTACGTCCAAATATGGGATGCAGACGCAGAAGAAATTGTTGTTACTCTTCCCTTTGAAAATTCATCAATTTTAGGAATTGATTGGCACAAAGATGGAAAATATTTAGCTATTGGTGGTTATCAAGGTTTGAAAGTTTGGAATAGTGAAGATTGGGATGAAGAACCTTATGTTTTGGCTACAACTACCGTCAGTTTAGCAATGGGTTGGTCGCCGGATGGCCAATATTTAGCTTCTGGGAATATGGATCGCAGTTTGACAGTATTGGAATGGGGAAATCCCGATCCTTGGGTAATGCGTGGTTTTCCGGGAAAAATTCGTCAGTTAGCTTGGTCCCAAGTGATAACCGCTACTGGTGCGCCGCTGTTGGCTTCTTCCAGTGTGGAAGGTGTGGTAGTTTGGGAAAAATCCGAGGATGAATCTTTGGGTTGGGAAGCGCGGATATTAACTAATCATGTAGACGTAATTAATGCGATCGCCTATGCACCCCAAAGTCTGATTCTTGCTTCTGCTGGTGCGGATGGTTGGTTGTGTCTGTGGAACCAAGTTTATGAAGTATCCCAAATTCTCACAGGTGTGCAAGGGGGTTTTTCTACTCTAGCTTGGCATCCCCTGGGTAAATTATTAGCCGCAGGTGGGGAACAAGGTGAACTACGAATTTGGTCAACAACTACTGACTAATGATGAATAATTGGCTATGCTGTATCAGCAGCAGCCTTTAAGTGTGAAGTATGAACATAGCTAAACTGATTTTCCTCGCTTGTCATGTCTTTTTGGCATCTTTGCTGCTGGTAGTTAGTCCAGCACAAGCAGCTAGTAAATTTAATGTTGTACCTGCGGTAAACAGGATTGTAGTCACATCTGTACAAGCAAATCCAAAATTTACAGTACCAATTTTAACTCAACCACATCATCAAATTGTTGATCAAACTGGTTGCGCTTGTAGTGCTTGTGTCCAGTCTAATTTTCATCTGTTGCAAGGTAAGTTACCTGGTGCTGGTTTTTAATCAAGTGAGGCGTTATGAAAATTTTTACAGCGATTTTTGGGTAAATGAACCACATTTTTTTGTTTCACGCAGAGATGCAGAGGCACAGAGAGGAATCAAGACTGTGGTCTCAATACATGAAAACTGCTGTCAGGCACAGAACTACTGTGCCTTTATTAATTGAAATTTGCTTACAGAAAATTATATTTTTTGATTTTACTTATGGCGAAAAGAAATATATATAAAAATTTATTAAACAGTACATTTTTGATGTTGACAATTGGATTTTCTGGTTGTGGTAATCAAGTTAAAGATACAGCATACACCCAGTCTAATCAAACTGCGAGAATTAACAAAGATCTCCCTTATGTTGTAGCAACTACTAGTGTATTGTGTGATTTAACTAAACAAGTTGCTGGAGATACAATCAATCTTACCTGCTTAGTTCCTCCTGGTTTAGATCCACGTAATTATCAAGCAACACCAGAAGATATCCAAGCTATTGAACAAGCAAATCTTATTTTTTATCATGGTTATAATTTTGAGCCCAGTTTAATTAAAGTTATTCAAACAACTAAAAATCGTGCGCCTAAAATAGCTGTTAGTCAACGTGCTGTACCTCAACCACAAAGATTGATAAACAAGGGTAAAATTTTTACTGAACCACATATTTGGCACGATGTGAAAAACACTATTCAAATAGTGGAAGTGATTAATACTAATTTAGTTAAACTTTTACCAAAACATGAAGAAAAATATAACATTCATACTAGGAAATTAAATAAAGAATTAAATCAACTGCATGGTTGGATTAAATCTACACTTGCTACTATTCCTAAGAAAAACCGCAAATTATTAACAACTCATGCAGCGATGATTTATTATGTCAAAGCTTACAATCTCCCCTATAAAGGGAGTTTACCAGATATCAGTAATGAAGATAATTTGACAGATACAAAAGTTAAAAATTTGGCTGAATATATTCAAAATACTAAAGTACAAACAGTTTTTGCCGATACAACAACTAATCTGATTTTACTTGAGCCAATTACTAAAGAAGCAAATGTGAAACTTTTCTCCAGACAACTTTATATTGATGGACTGGGTGAACCTGGTAGTGATGGAGAAACTTATCAAAAAATGATGGATGCTAATACGCGGAGTATTGTGGAAGGTTTGGGTGGAACTTATTTGAAATTCGCTCCGAATATTGGTAAGTAAATTGAAAAGGAAAGGGTGTGAGGACATTATAGGCGATCGCTTGTGTACAAGAGGCTACTTCTGTTAAGTGTTGTTTAGAAGTCGCTATACTTAGCTATACAGTTGGTATTATGCCGTATAGTCATGTAATCTCAGCTATGGGGAAGCTGCAAATCGTCATGATAATGCCTCTATCTCTGCTGCAAGAACTTAACAACTATGTTTAGTTAATTGGAACATTAAAAACTGATGTGGTTGTTAGTGCAGTTAGTCAGTATTGCTGTCAGTTAGACAGTGTTAGCCTGTGGTCAGTGAGCGAAGTCGAACTGTGGACTGAGTAGTACCGACACTTTCAGGAGTTCAGTGAGCGCAGTCGAACTGGTGAAGCAGGAAGTAAACGACACTCAAGAATCAGTCTGTCAGTAGATAGGTAGATTTGAGTAAGTTTTATATAGCGGTTAAGTATTCTCGATTATCTCACCAGGGAACGACTCAGACTCAAAGAATTAGGAAAAGCTGGAGATTTAGCTGCTAAACAAGCTGAAGCTGCTCTCAAGGTGTTAATCAACTCGTTGTTTGGCTTTTATGGGACTTCTGGTGTTGGTTTTAATGATATGGAAGCTGCTGCACTGGTTACAGCTTATGGCAGAGGTATTCTGCGATTCATGATTGATGTGATTGAAAAAGCGGGAGGTATCCAGGTTGAAAGTGATACTGATGGTGTGTTCTTCTCCCACTCTGAACCACTGCTGATATTTGAGAGGCTGCAAAATGCTTTACCTACGGGTATCAAAATCGAGTTGGAAATTCTTGCTCAAGCGATGTTTGTTCCCTCTAGAGGAGCTAAGAATTATATTCTCTGGCATGAGGATGGTAAAATTACTACTAAGGGTTCATGGCGGAAACGCGATGCCTTCGGCGAGCTTCGCTAACGCTCTCGTCTAGAAAAGGAGTTTCCTTTAAACTACTTGACACGATATCTTCAGTCAAAAGCTAAGGCAGAACAATATTACCAGGAATTAACCAAGGTTATTCGTTCTGGTGATTTTCCTGTAGAACAGTTACAGGTTACTCGGAAAATTAAGAAAGGTGAAAAGGCTCTTTTGGTTCTGGGTAATACTGGGGATGTTGTGACGTTTTATCAAGGAATTAGGGGATTGACTAATTCTGAAGCCTATTCCAGTGGGTATTATTTGGAGTTGATGGCTAAAAAACGAGATGAGTTACTTTCGGTTGTTGAGCCTCATGGTGATGTGGGGAAGCAGTTGAGTCTGTTTTGAGTAAGGGATTATACTAATGATGAGAGCGATCGTCTATGGGAATGGGGGGCGATCGCCAATCTCAAATCCCCAAACGACCAATTTCGTTGTGTAACAGTTTAGGGTGCGGAAGGTGGGATTCAACTATATGAGCAAATTCTACTACGAGGCTTGAGTTTTCACTCCTCTCAATCACCCCTGACCCGCAAAGGTAATCGTGGTCAAGTGAAACGCCGTGTTATACTTATTGAAATTTCGGATTTTAACAGTAGTACCTCAAATTACCAGACTAACTGGCTAAACTAATAAAAAATTCTGCCTATTCTTTAGTTTACATAAACAAAATTATACATTCACAGAGAAAAGAGAGACAAGATAATGCAAAAAATGAAACAGAGACTGCTCAATATAAGTATACGCTCTTTTGTTTTTTTTTATGTAGTATCAGCTATGGTTATTATATTGGCTGGATTTTTCATGAAAAATCATAGAGAAATAGAAGAATATAAACAAGTAGTTTTATGGTATGAGAACTTATCAGGAGATAACCCTGATAGCGAGAAATCTAAAAATTTAAAAAAATTTGAGAATTTTTTGAAAATAAAGGACATCTACGAAAAACTTTCATCAGATTACTCAAATTTTAACAGAATAATTCCTAAAGGAACTGCCGATAAAATAAAGTCTGGAGAAGGACCTGAAGAGGGAAATACGGTAACATGGGCAATAGGTAAGACAAAAGAAAATGATTTAATCGTTTATTACAATAATGTTCTCAAAAGTAATTTTAATGAATTAGAAAAACAAAATAATTCAAATCCAAATGATAATCAAAAAGAGGATAAGGATCGAGTTTTTCTAATTTTTACAGATATAATGACAAACACAATTAAAAAGAAAATTGAATTAATAGAACCAAAAAACAGCAATAATGATTTAGACAGATTTGGTAAAGCGATGATCACATACTTAACTAATGGAAAGTCTTCAGAGCTAATACCTTATTTAAGAATTAATAGTATATACATTACTAACCTGAACACAGGCATCATGATATCATATCCATTTATTAAGCAGAGTTACCCGTCTAGCACATTTGAAGATAGACCTTGGTATAGAGCTAGTCAAGGAGAATATTATTCGGATTTTGTATATAATAATAATGAGGCACTAGGTCTTACTGGTATTTATATAGATATAAATGACGCAAGGAAGACAAATAATCCCAACGCCATGAGAACATTATGGTACAAATTTAAAGCTAAAAATAATCAACAATATATCTTGTGTATTGATTTATTTTTTGATAAAAGTAGTCAGCTGTCAAAAACATTATCTTGGGTGGATTTATTAAAGCAATCTGTAGAATTTTTACCATCTATACCGCTAAATAATAG
>NZ_LUFH02000146.1 GCF_001586785.1 Sphaerospermopsis aphanizomenoides BCCUSP55 | reverse complement strand
GCTAATATTATATATTGATATGCTTGTTTCTTTCTACTTTCTCTTGTACGGTCATTTTCTTGCAAAATAAGGGAAATTAAATCAGAAATCTTCTTGATTAGTCCATTAATATTATTAATTTCAGATGGCATAATCAGACCTATAACTTCTGTTTTATCATTTAGCCATTGGAAAATATTTTTAAATTGAGAATAATCTTCTCTATTCATTGCTGTAGTATCTTCTGCGTTCACAATTTGACGCATTAATTCTTTAATTTCCTTACTATCAGCATTGTTATATCTAATATCTAGTAAATATTGTTTAATTATCATGTCTGATAATATTTCTTGTACCCAGTAACTACTGTTATCTGTTTTAGTTTCAAATTCTCTTTTTAATCTAATGAGATAATTAAGATTTTCTGCCTCCAGTTGTCTTTCTTGAATCCAGGAAGGTATTTGTTGGGTTAATAGGTTGTGAGTTAGTTCATTAATTCTAGTTCTTTCATCAATAAAGTATTGAAATTTATCTTTTACCCCAGTAATATTCATCCATTCTTGACGGAGTAATTCTACAAGTTTTTGAGGATTTTCAAATTCATGGAGATGGTGACGACAAATAATTTCCCATACTGCGATCACTCTTCTATAATCTCTATCAATAACAGCAGATTGATCAGGTTGTAGACCACCAATTTGAATTTTTTCTATTTTGATTTTAGATTCGGTAATTTCTTGTTTATAAATATATTGATTTTCATTCCTGGAACTGTGATCTGTCTCTATACCACCTCCACCTATACCAATAAATCCAATTTGAAATTGAGTATTAAGTTGGCTATTAACAATATTTTGAATATTTTGTTCTTCAGCCGAACAAAATCCACTAGAGGAAGCAGAAATTAAGGAAATGCTGCCGAAAGTAACAGTTCCTAGTAAAGCATGAGAACCATAATCTTTGAGAAAATCTTTACAAGCCTGACTTGCTATATATTCAGATTCGGGATTGCGTAAAGTATTATCTATTCTTTTTAATTCTTGTAAAGCATTATGGTCAAGACGAATCTGATTTTGTGTAATAGTACAAGCTGCAACAGGTCTAGCTACATATTGCACTTTAGAATAGTAATTACTTGTAATTGTCTGTTTTGTTTCATTAATATGTTCTGTTTCTTTTTGTAATGAACAAGAAGCACTGGCATTCAGTATTCCACTAAATAAACTATTACCTTCAGCCGATACTTTAATACCAAGACCAAATTTTTCGACACCTCTTTTAAAGTTGCTTTCTTTTCTTTCAGATTTAAATTCTTCTGTGTTGTCTATAGCTTTATATAATGGTTGAGTTAAAGCAACGTTTCCCTGAACTGTAATTAAATTAAATCGTTTTTGTAAAATTTCTTCTTCGTTGGTACTGATAAGCATCCCGTGTAAAGCTAGTCCTGCGGATGCTTGTTGTAATATATTATTACTATCTGGATATACGGGAAAGATATCTTGTGACATATAAAACCTTTTTGGTAGAATTTTTCCTAAATAGTTCGATTTTTTATTTTTGTTATGATTATCCAGTATGACTACTTACAAATGTAATATACTTTACTATTTTTTAATGATTGGCAGATACCATTGGTACATTCAAAAAAACAGAAAATTTTATACCTTGTATTGCTGACAGCTTTTTTCTGTGTCACTTTTTAGGAGTTAAACCCAAAAGACCACAGTTCGTTGTGCTAAATCTTTGACACGAGCGATCGCTCTTTATTAAAACTGCAATCCTTGAGCTTTGTAGCCTTAATTTCAAATTCAAGTGAACATTTTAAACCTTATTATCGTTGACAGCTTTTCCCTGGATTACTTCTTCAATTTCCGCCAGTTTTTTGCGAAGGACTTCCTGAAACTCCATTAATTGCGAAACCTCAACTTTCTTCAACGCTTCCCCAGAAACTTTATATAAAGAGCGTGTTGCTGTTGCTACTGGTTTAACTTGTTTTTCGATTTTCTCAGCGTCGGTACTTTGTGAAGCGATCGCCTCAGTGACTAATTGCCGGGTTTTTTGCACAGATAATTTTTCTGCTAACACCTTTTGGGTGATGTTGATTCTAATTTCTTCTGCTTCTGATTCTGGTAGTCCCAAATTTTTCGCAGAAAGTTTTTGTAACGCCATTGCGTGAACACCTTTAAGTCCAGAAGACCTAATTGCAGCTTTCAAGTCTTCGGCTAAAGAAAGCATGGGAAAAATATTGGCATCAATAGAAGCGGGATTAAGTTGTAAATCTAAAAGTATCGTCAACACTGCCACTTCTCGCTCATCTAAGTCCAAAGTAGCTAAACCTTGTTGTTGTTCCTCTGGCGTTACCGTGAGCAGTTCCACAACAGAGTTCATTCGTTTTTGTGCATTCAATCGTCGCACTACTGTTGAGAGAATCCGGGGAATATCCTGCGGTTCTAAACCAGTATTAGTTGCTAATTCCCGGACAATAGCTTCAGCTTTATCAAGAGGATTGAGGTCTTCCCGGTGTAATGAAGTGATTAAAGCTTTGCGGTGTAGAGCATCAGGTTCAGGAATAATCACAGCTTGCAGATTTTGCCAACCCAAGTTTTTAGCACTACGCCAACGCCGTTCACCATCAAATATAACTAAGTGTTCCCGTTGAATTAAAATAATTGGCTCTAGTTGTCCATCTGATACCAGGGAACGAGACATAGACTCAATACTTTCTGATAAAAATGTCTGTCTTGGTTGTTCTGGGTTGGCTTGAATTTTGTCTAAGGGAATATATTGGATACCTGATTGTGATTGAAGTTGCGCTCTGAGTGTTTGTAACTGTGCTTCTAACTCACTTGACCCTTGAGAGCGGAGTTCTTCGATTTCGGCTTTGAGGCGTTGAATTTCTGCCTCAGCTTCTGATAACTGTTGGGATTGCTTTGCGCCTGAAAAATAATTGGTCAGGTCAGGAGATTTACGGGTGGTCATAAGTTAGCACAGTTTTAATTTGTTTATTGAAACAGCGATCGCGTGGAGTGCAGTACCAATAGCGCAGCGTGGCCTAAGCCGTCATGCAATCGCATTAGATAAGAGGTTATGCAAAATTATTGACACATCAAAAGGGCTGATTGACAAAAATTTCAAGCACTTTGAATGAGCAATGAATTTCAATGAGCTACTGAATAAAGGAGTATTTTCCAGCTATTGCTAAAAAATAAAAATGCGTAATTTTTACAACAGCTTGGTTAAATTGAGACTTTTTTACTCCTGCCATCAACTTGGTTAGGCTGTAACTTTCTCTTTGGTCTTGCTACCAATCAAAGCGGCTAATTTTGAAGCAATTTCTTTGAAATCATCTTTTGCTGGATGACTAGGACGGTGAATAGGTAATGGTAATCCTTGTCCACTGGCGTTAACAAATTCAGCACTATCCCGAACTTCTGGAAAAGCATGAATATTCATTTGCTCTAACTGAGATGGCAATGCAGCTAACATTTGTCTATGGGCTGCACGTCGAGCATCATATTGGTTGGGAACAAAGCCAAGAATTTCTGGTGTGGGTTTTAAGCGTAGGTGCTTGCAGTGGTAGTAATACCATTCCAGTAAATGAGCCGCTCCTTGAATTGATTTAGGTTCTAGCTGGACAGGAATAATTATGTGTGTACTGGCTGTCAGTGCCATTAAAGGTAAGGGACCCAGGGTAGCTGGACAATCAAAGATGATTAAATCATGTTCTAGAGGATAGTCAGTTAGGCGATCGCCTAATAAGTAAGCTCCTCTTTTGTGTAAAACTAATTCATCTGCTGTTTGGGTAAGAACCATACCACCCTGACAAATAACTACTTTATCGGTGTGTTCACTCCAGCAAGGTGTCAACGGCCAGTTACCATCAAAATTCTCTTTGAGGACAGCAGCTAAAGTATGTTCTGGTTCTGGTTGATTTAAACCACAAAACAGTGTCAGTGACCCTTGCGGGTCAAGGTCAAACAGTGCTACCTTATACTTGCGGTTTGCCAGAGCATGAGCTATGTGGACAGAAAGGGTTGTCTTACCACTTCCTCCAGCATTACTTATTACCGCTAATCTAATTTGCATGACTATTTTTTTTGATATTAGGGAGTATCATATATTGAGTTCTCCACCTCATATATCAATATCTGATGTTTTGATGTGGGAGTATCATATATCGAATTTTTTAAATCATATATCAATATCTGAGGAATCAGACAATCTGGAGGAGGTATTTTTTGGGGTGAAAATTTAAGCTGAAGTCATAGCCTCGTACTAACAAGTGAAAACAATTATCTGCCCACAGAAAAAAATACCTCTGGCATCAAGCCAGAAGTAAGAAGATTAAAAGGGAATGTGAGAAATATCAGTATTGCGAGAATGTCCGTTTTGAGAAGCTGTAGCTACACCAGCACCAACTAGCTGTTGAGTATTTTCCTGTGGTGTGGGTGGTTGAACAACAGGGGTAACAGTTGGTGTATGAGTGCGATTACCAGTAGTAGTGCAGATGAAGTTGCGAATAACTAAGGTAGTTTTCTTTTCTTTATATCCTTTACCGCTATCTACTACGTTAAGATCCAGATAGCCGATAGCAATACCAGTGGCATTAATTCCAGATTCAGCAATGGAAACTGCTGCTGCTCCCTTGGTTCTGTAAGGAATTGTGTCTTCTACTACGCCATCTTTTGAATAGTAAGAGAAAACACATTCACCATAGACAATCTTGACACCTTGACTATCAAAAGCTTCATCAATAGTGAGTAGTCGAATGGTTTGGGTTGAGTTAATCATGGTCTATTCTTTGTGATGAAATTTTCAATTGTTCATAAAAATTGCGCTTTGCGCTTTTCAACCAAAACATCCCACAGACAAAAGTGATGCTGCGGGATGTATTTGACTGGCTAGAAGTTGGCGTTAATTATGGAGTCTTCGTCTTCACCAGTTTCATTCGAGTCTTTGCGTTGAGCAGAACTGATGAGTTCTAAATTGTTGACACGAATGATTGGTTTTTGTCTGGGTTCGTTGGTGTTTTTATCTGTCCATCTGTCAAAGACTATTTCACCAGTGATGCCAATAGTTGAACCTTTTTGAACCCAGTCTGCTGCTACTTGTGCAATATTTCCCCAAAGTTCTAAATCAAACCAAAGGGGAGTTTCACTTCTGTAGGGAGGTTTAATAGCAAGAGTCAAGGATGTTTTCATTGCACCTGACTCGAAGTAGCGGATTTCAGGTGTTTGACCAACGCGACCAACTAAATCAACTTTATTGATGTATTGCTGAGTCATAATATTTTACTTGGATAATCAATTTTTTCACGGTATTAGCGCGATAGCGCATTCTCGGTTATGCAGCCAAATGAATGATTTGATGCTAATTTGCTGTTGGTATTGGATACAGCCCTATATCAAACCTGATTGCGCCTAGCGCATTGATTACTGGTTGTATTGGGGGAAACCTGCGTAAAGAAAATAACCCCAAATCTGCTAGAGATTTGAGGCTGATGACTATTACAAAACTTGTTCCTTGGTTGCTAAACCATGCAGTTTGGTTAATAATTTCTCTTCTTTCATGCGAGAGAAACCAGGGACTTTGTGCAATTTCGCTAACTCCCTTAGTCTTTTTAGAGTTAGGGTTTGTAAATCTTCCAAACTTGCTAATTCTGGGGAACTGGGAATATTGGTGATTTCTGAGGAAGAGTTATCAGGTGTAGGAGAATCTGTTGCATCGGTGATAATCTCTACTGTGTGGTCAGGAATAATATCTTTACTGTCACCATTATGACTTTCATCTAGTGGGGAAGTAGATTCAGATGATGTTTGTGCGATCGCATCTACCACTGAGTTATCCTCAATCTCCTCGTTTACGGTAGGCACTGTGTTAGCACCATCTTCACTATGAGTATCATCTGTTGAGGAAATAGATTCAGGTGATGTTTGAGCGATCGCCTCAACTACTGAGTTATCCTCAATCTTTTCGTTTACGGTAGGTACTGTATTAGCAGCATCTTCACTAGGAATATCATCTGTTGAGGAAGTGCTTTCAGTGGGTGAAGTAATCGCATCATTACTGCTGAGGTGAGGCGTTTCTGTTTCCCCGCTTGTGTCACCAAGAATTTGCTCAATAGTGGCTACAGTGGGTTCTTTCAAAACGGTAATTCTGTGGAAATTTCCCACTTTTCTAACTGAGATTCTTGCTCCAGCCGTGCGGAGTTTTGTTGTCAAGTCGTTGAGCAGGAGAAATGCTACATCCAATTGACGGTAATTATTGATAATGGCACTCATGGTTTTTTGTTTGATTTAGTTCACCACAAGAGCGCATAGCGCAATCCTTTTGTCCAAAAACGTTTTTGGTATCTTTGATGATGTTGAGAGAGATTGCGTTGAAAATGTAGTTTTTGGTATTAGTCAGGAAATAGTAAAACTTCCCATACCAATCGGGGAGAGGCCATTTTTAACAGCGAGTTTTTGGCATCTTCCAATTTCAACAGCCAACTGTGATCACTGAGAAATTCCTTCCAACAATATTGCAGGTAATCTATCAACCATAGTTGTTGATGAAAATCTAATTGCACCTCAATATCTTTGGCGATACTTAACGCTGTTAACAGATTGCTAGGTGGTTGAATTAGTTGTTGTAAAATTGATTGTGGGATAGATTGGAGTTGATCATGGTAAGCGATCGCCATTCCAGGAGAACCACCCGCAAACTGTATAACATTTGGGTGATTAAGAATTTCAGAACGTCCCACATTTTCTAAAACCGTGGTCATTTGGGCGTTGTTTAGTCGCTGGAAAGGAATCATTTGGCAACGGCTGGTAATTGTAGCCAGTAACTTTTGGGGGTGGGATGAAATGAGGATAATAGTGCCGGATATTGGCTCTTCCAAGGTTTTCAGCAGTGCATTAGCAGCAGTGGGTGGCATTCTGTCAGCATTTTCTACCACCACAATTTTGTAAGGTGCAATTAGAGGAGAGGTAGCCAGAAATTGGGTGATTTCTCGAATCTGCTCAATTCTAATTTGGGATTGAGATTTTCGCAGTACCCCAGAAGCTGCTATTTCACTTTCATTTAACAACTGTTTTTGGTGTAGGTATGTTGGTTCAACCCATAAAATATCAGGACAGTTAGCTAGATTTTGAATGTTGAAAATTTCAGCGATAAAGCATTTAGCAGCTAAAGATTTTCCTACTCCCTCTGCTCCAGCAAACAAATAAGCAGGGACAATTCGGTTGTGTGCGATCGCACCTTTGAGTAAAGATATTGCTAAATTTTGACCAATGATTTTTGATAACTGCCAGTTTTCTGCAATTGGCTGTGTAGATTCGGAATCTATACTTTGAGAAGGTTCACAAACAGAAAGATCGGTTGTGAGATGAAGTAGATCAAGTTGCTTCATTTTTTGAGTTTTTGGAATTTTTGATTAGACATCTCCAGAAATTTAATCTCCCTCCAACAACCGGAACATTTTAGGTTAAATTTCCGAGGTGTTTATTGCATTTGCAAGAAGTAATACCTACGAGCAAAGTTTGATAATTTGAGTTTGCAAGGCGAGTTTTTCATCTACACCAGATTTGAGCATTAGCTCTAGTTCCAACAGCATTTTCAAACTATTTTTCAGCTTGTTTACACAACAATTAGCAACCTCTTGGCGGATGTAATACAAGCGTTTGGGATTTTTCACGTCTGCAAGTTGGGTTATTGCATTCTCATCTTGACACCCGGTGATGATCATCTGTTTGACTGTTAGCCAAGTGCGAAAGGTTGTAGTCAGGGTAGCGGTAATTTTTAAAGCTGGTTCGTTACAGTTAATTAAGCGTTCAACAAATTCTAATGCTTGAGCAATGTTACCCAAGCGAATGGCGTTGGCTAGTTGTAAGCTATTAGCAGCACTTTCTGAGACTAATTCTTTCACCATATCCCCATTGACTGTTTTACCCAAAGCATAGGTTTTGAGCTTTTCTAGTTCGGTGAATATCAGTCGTGTATGATTGCCTGTGTAATCAATCAATACTTTGTAGGCATCGGTAGTGAGTGTTACACCTACTTCGTCAGCTAAAGTACGAGCTTGCTGTATTAATGCTTGGGTTTGCCATTGGGGAATGAGAGGAAATTCTTTTACCTGTGCATACTCCAGTAGTAGTTTGACTGATTTATTTCTCGCGTCAGGTTTGTGAGTGTTGGTGATCAGGAGGGTATTTGTTGAGGGAATTTTGGGGAGAATGGACTCCAACTGCAACAATATTTCTTTTGAACAAACTCCCAATAATGTGCTGTTGGGCAAATGTACTAATCTTCCTCCACTCCCAACTGGTGGTGTCATGATATTGGATAATGCTTGAGGAATGGTTTCTTTAGATTCTGGGGGGTATTCTGTATAGTTAAAGTTTGCCCATTGTTGATCTAGAGTGTGGGTTTTTAGTTGTTTGATGGTGCGAGTTAGGAAGAGTTCGTTTTCACCAAAGTATAAGTATGTTGGCATGGTAGTACGGCAATTGTATTGTCGTACATGAGCGTTAGCTCTAAATCAGCTATAATAGTGGTATTAGTCATATTCATAAATCTGAAATAATCAATTCATTGCCACAAAAATCACAATAGTAAAATAGTATTGTTATTTATAACCATGAATTACTAAGTTCATTAAAATCAAATGCCTAAAATTAATGCTCCTTTTATCGTCAAACTGCTGCTAGGGGTATTATTATCATTTGTCTTAAATTATTCTACTTCACCACAGAATTATTTAATAGAATCAACTACTGTATCTTTACCAACTTCACAACAGATAGAGGAAATAGCTAAATCTGTAACAGTGAGAATTTTATCAAATTCCGTTGCTGGTTCTGGAGTAATTATAGAACGTCAAGGGCAGATTTATACAGTTATCACTAATCGTCATGTTGTTGCTAATAATTCTGATAATCACTACAATATTTTAACTGTAGATGGAAAAATTCATCAGGGCAAATGGTTATTTACTAATAAGTTTACAGATTTGGATTTAGCATTGATAGAGTTTAAAAGTTCTCAATTTTATCAAGTTGCAGAAATTGGTGATTTTAATAAATTATTGATAGGAGAAACTTTATATGCGGCAGGATTTCCTAATTGGCAATGGCTGAATCAAAAGGAAATAGAAAGTACCCAAGATTGGGGAAATAGAGCTTTTATTTTGACAGTAGGAAAGGTGGGAATGTTACCTAAAAAAAGTTTAAAATATGGTTATCAATTGGGTTATACTAATGATATTTTTGCAGGGATGAGTGGAGGTGCTGTTTTTAATAATTTTGGTAAGTTGGTAGGAATAAATGGACGGATGAAATATCCATTATCAGGAATTGAGAGTTTCAGGTTTACTGATGGTACTCTTCCTACACAGATAGTTTTAAAAGAAATGGAGGCTTTGAGTTGGGCAATTCCTGTTAATTGGATGAAGTAGTTTGAGTTGTTTATAAATAATAAGAATAACCAAAAGGACGACAGTAAGTATTTCCTATATAATCTACTAAACCTGGGTAATATCGTATAGTAACCCATAAAATTACAAAAGTTAATAATATAGAAATATTAGGAGATATTAAATTTTTAATTTGGAGATATAAAACTAAAATTTTAAGTTTTAAAATTTTAAATGTATCTTTTAAGTTTTTAATTTGCAGTAATTGGAGCATTAATTGGTTTTGTTGTTCTAAAAGTTTCTCTTTTTTGTGATTGAATTGTAGTTTAATGTTGTCTATCTGATTGCGATATATGGGACCAGACATTGGTAAACCTTTTGCGCTAATAGCTCTTAGTTCTTCCATGCCTAACTGTTGCAGTTGCTGATCAATTTGATTAATTTGGGATTGTAAACGTTGTTGTACATCTCCTGTCCAGAAGGAAGTGATGCTTGTTTTGATGGTATTCATCGCATTATTTAAAGATTTTTTATTAAAATATGGTGAAATATAACCAATACATAAAACACAAGCAACACAAGCAATAGAACCAATAACAATAAGATTCCATATGGGTATATTAACAAGAGTAAAAATAGAGATAATTATCCAACTACTTGTATCTCCTTTGTAAAGAGTAGAACAATAAAAAGAAACTCCAATAAATAATGGAATTAATAACCAAAATATAATCCAAATTTTACCTAAATTCCCCCAAGAATTACCCAACCAATAAGTACAAGTTTCAATGTGCTGTTTTTTTTCTGCTGTTAAAATTTGGTATGGATATTTTTTTACCTTTACTGGCTTACTTTGAGCTTGAGACTCTTTAACCACTATTTTCTTAGGAGTTACAGGTAAAGGTTTCTTAGCAACTGGAGATAGAGAAACTTTCGGACTAGGTTTAACAGTTACAAGAGGAGAAATAGATTTAGGACTATCCAAAAATAACTTAATAGGGATTCCTAAATTTAATCCTACCTTACTACAATCTTGCTCATCACCTTGACCATGAATTCCTACAATTTTACCTTCTTCATTTAATACCGCTCCCCCACTCATTCCCCGACGAGTAGCATTATTGTAAATTAAAGAATAACCATTTTGTGGTTCTTGTATTCCCACAATATTACCAGGAGTAACTAACAAAGTTCTTTGGGGAATTGCCACACTAGGTTCAGGAGAACCAGCAAGATATACTGTTTTTCCAGGTGTTAATGCTACTGAATTACCAAACTCTGCTAATTTATAATTTTTATTACTAGTAAATTGAACTATTGCCAAATCTATTCCAGAAACAGGAATAATATTAGGATTAATTCTTTGTCTGATTTTATCAGGAGTAATTACAAAACAACCATTAGGTTGACTGACAACGTGCTTGGCTGTCAGAATAGAATAAACATTACCTTTGCGCTCATAAATTACTCCTGAACCTGATGTACAACCATCAATTAAAACTACAGTATCTTTAGCTATTTGACTTACCTGATCATAAGAAAGTGCATGAGCAATTACAGGTAGTAGTGCCAATAAAATGGAGAAAATGAGAATAGTGAAAAAACGACGCATGAATAGGCTCTACTTAATTGGGTAATGTGATTTTAAATTGATAAATAAGGATAAATGAGAACTGAATAATTACAATTATCTTTATTAAGAAGGTTAGTGTGACTTGAACGAAAAAATGGGCTTTTAGCTCACGTTATGCTTCACAAAGCAGATGTCCAT
>NZ_LUFH02000145.1 GCF_001586785.1 Sphaerospermopsis aphanizomenoides BCCUSP55 | reverse complement strand
GGTGGTAGGTTACTTGTAGGATGCTACTAAGGGACTTCCAAATAAAAAAATATCCACTCGTTGAGTAAGCAGGGGAGGCAGGGGAGGCAGGGGAGGCAGGGGAGGAAAAATTTTTCGCTATCAAAATTGGATAATTTAATTTCTGGAAGTCCCTAAGAAGCAAAAATTTGATTCACTATTACCACTAATGTCACGATACCAAAAATAATCATTAATCCGGATGGCATAAACTTGCGTGTTCTGGCTAGTCTAAAGGCAAAGAAAACTACTAAAATACCAGTAACAAAAGCTGCTAAAGCTAAACCCCAGGTTTGTCCCTGAAGTTGGCAATAAGCAGCAATGATGATTAATAAACCACTAATGCTACCACTCAGTAAAGAAACTTGACTCTTAGCCTGGATATAACCGATGATTCCACCCACTAATGCTAAAATGCCGTAGCCAAAAGCGGCAACTATACCTAAATTCATGGTGACAACCTATGTAGATTGGGATTTTACTTTTAGAGTCAGTAGAAAATTACAGTTGATGGATGGATAATCAAGCGATGTCTACGGTAAATACTTCGTCTTACACTAAAGTTCAATTTTTCCAGCGGCAAGCAGCATCTCTCTTACTTTACCAATCTGTCATGACAGGGAAAGTGGCGATCGCATTTCTTGATCTGTTACAAGCTATACGTTACACTGATGCCGATGGCCGCGACTGTCTCCAAGCTTATGGTAATTATTTTCAGGCTTTGGCTGCCAGCAAACAAACCTGGGAAGAATACTTAATTCGTCAAATTCTCATTGCTGACAACCCCTTTACTAGACTAGCTCAACAGCGAGATTTTGCTGATTTACCACCCGCTTTGGTTGCTGCTGCCCAACATGATCTACAAGTATTACAAAATTTATACGAATGTAACAGTGCTGTTTTAAGTGAGTGGGTACAATTTGTTGCTCACTTACCAGTTTCTCCGGTAGTGTGGTATCAAGAACCGGAAGGTTTAGAAATTGATACTGATTTAACCACCTATCTGCAACAATTGGAAACCTGGCCTGATGCTGTAGAAAAGTTAGCAGCTTATTATCAGCAACATGGAACTGGGTTATTTGCACAATATCGCGCTTTTCGTTGGCAAAATGGGCATTTTGTTGGTATTGCCTATCCTGACCCAGTTAAACTAAATACATTGGTAGGTTATGAGTGGCAAAAAGATACTTTGCTCAAAAATACCAAGTTTTTATTGTCGGGACAGCCAGCATTGCACGTATTACTCTATGGTAGCCGAGGTTCTGGTAAGTCTTCTTTAGTCAAAGCTTTGCTAAATGAATATAGTGACAAAAACCTGCGCTTGGTAGAAGTGTCAAAATCTGATTTGCACTGCTTACCACAAATAGTCGAAAAGTTGCGGGGAGTACCACAAAAATTTATCATTTTTGTCGATGATCTTTCCTTTGAGGAAGATGATGATGCTTTTAAATCATTAAAAGTAGTTTTAGAAGGGAGTTTAACAGCTAGACCACAAAACGTAGTGGTTTATGCTACATCTAACCGTCGGCACTTAATTCGGGAGTATTTTAGTGATAGACCTGCCCCCAAGGATAACGAGGAAGTCCATGCTTGGGATACAATGCAGGAGAAGCTTTCCTTTAGCGATCGCTTTGGTCTTACATTAACATTTGAAGCAGCAGATCAAAAAACATATTTACAAATAGTCCAGCATTTAGCTGCACAATCGAGAATTAATCTGAATCAAGAAGATTTAGAATATAAAGCGTTACAATGGGCAACTCGTCATAATGGACGTTCTGGACGCACAGCACAGCAGTTTATTGACTTCTTAAAAGCAGATTTAACTGTATTTGGTGAAAATAAACATAGCCTATAATTTACCTATTTATAACCTCTTATAGCAGTTATCAGTTAGATGAGAAGCCTTCAACTCTGTCACCTGTTCCCTGTCACCTGTCACCTGCTATATCTAAATGACCTTAATCACTACTAATTCCGACAAATTGTCTACGCTAAAAACAAGCAATATGCAATCAGTAATGGTCAGCAATAGATTAATTCTTGGTATATTTGCCTTTAGTATCAGTTTTGGTTTAAGCCTTGTTCCCAATTGGGATTTTACTAAAGCTTTACTCACAGGTATAATTACAGTTTTAGCAACCTATTCAGCCGCATTATTTGTTGATAAACGACGCAGAAATCATGAAATGTTAGTTTTAAGTTCTCTCCACAAAAGAATTAGAGAATTAGAAGGATTAAAATCTCGAATTGCTAGAGAAATTAAACAAGTAGAAGAACATAAAAACATTCTTTATACAGAATCACAGCAACTGCAAAATCAAATATCAGAATCCCGTAATCAAAGAGATAGTCTACATCGAGAACTAGGAAGTTTTGCGGCACAAAAAAAGCAGTTAGAATTAGAAATTGGTAATCTGACAACTGAACTGTATCTATTAGAAAATAGTACAGCAGAACTTAATCATTCCTGTTCAGAACTCACAGCGGAAAAACGCCGTCTAGAACTAAATTGTAACGTATCTCGTTCGGAAATTACTCAACTGCAAGCCCAAATTGAAGCCTTCAAGCAGGAAAAAACTGACATCGAAAATAACTTAACTCTCATCAATCGACTCAAACCACAACTAGACGAAAAACTTCATGAACTAAGAATTGAAGTTCAAGACTTAGAAATTAAATTATTCAATCAAAATAACCTCCTCACAGATACAATAACAGCCAGAGAAAATCTAGAAAATACTCTCACTGATTTATACACCCAAAAACAAGCACAAAAATCAGAAATTAACAAATTAGAAAATCAAATCTCTTTATTGCAAGAAGAACGCGATTTATTGCAAAATCAGGTTTGGGAATTACTGCAAAACCTAGAAACACTCAACCACGAACAATTACCTGAAACCGGACAAGAACAAGAAGTTGAATTATTTCCTTTTGATGAAATTCTCGAACCGATAGATTCTGAAAAACATCCTTCAGAAAATCTACCTCCAGAATGGAGTAACTTTCTAGAAAATCTCCCAAACAACCAAATTCAGATATTAAAAGCCATAGTCAATCAAGATAATCCCAAGGCTGTGATTAAACAAGTGTCCGAAGAAAATATTACCATGCCCAATTTATTAATTGATGCTATTAATGAAATCGCCAACAATACCATTGGTGAACTAATTATTAAAACCGATACTGAAACCCCCGAAATTTATCAAGAACATATATTAAATGTTGAAAAAATTATAGCCATGCATGAAGACTTAATCACTCAGTCGTAGTATGGTTAGGATTCAACAATGGACAATGGACAATTGATAATTGACAATGGACAATTGATAATAACCTCTCCCTAGAAGTGAGAGGATTGGGGAATAGGAACTTTTTGATTTTTTCGCCTTTCTAGGAGAGGTTTTAAACCTGTAATGAAACAATTGTCAATTATAAATTGATAAAAATAGCAAAAATTTACAAGTATTAATTTCCGGAAATTTATACCTTTTCCATAAGTCCTAATTCTTGTTCTTTCAGCCTATCACGCTGATAGTTGATAGCTGATTGCTAACGTTAGAATGCTGCCAAATTGAGTATGATATACTGGCTATTTGTAATAATCATTAAAAATCCAGTCATTTAAACTACATGACCAAGCTGAAAATCTCGAAAAAAATCTCTACTGCGTTAATTAATTCCCTTGGTGCAGGAGTAGTCCCCAGAACCGGAATTGAACATATAGCAGTAGGTCGAGAAAAAGAACTAAATAGCCTATTACAAAATCTTAATGATATTGCAGAAGGTGTAGCAGCTTTTAGATTTATAATTGGTAATTACGGTTCAGGAAAAAGCTTCATGCTGCAAATGATTCGTAATCGGGCAATGGAGCAAGGATTTGTAGTTGCTGATGCTGATTTATCCTCTGGACGCAGACTAGCAGGAAGCAACAACGAAGGTTTAGCAACCTATCGAGAATTGATGAGTCATCTGGCTACAAAAACCCGTCCTGATGGTGGTGCTTTAGTTTCCATATTGGAAGGATGGATTAATAAAATTCAGCAAGAAGTAGCCAAAGAAAAGGGGATGCGCCCCAATGATGAAGGTTTTGATGAACAAGTAGAAACAAAAATTAGAGAAGTAGTCCACTATATAGAAGACTTAGTTCATGGCTTTGATTTTGGTAATGTAATTATTGCTTATTGGCGTAGCTATCGCTTAGATGATGAAGATTTAAAAAATGCCTCTTTACGTTGGTTAAGGGGAGAATTTAATACCAAAACTGAAGCGAAAGCTGCTTTAGGTGTGCGCGTTATTATTGATGATGAAACTTGGTATGATTATATAAAATTATTAGCTAAATTTGTTGCGGAAATCGGTTATAAAGGACTATTGATTTTAGTAGATGAAGCTGTAAATTTATATCAAATTTCTACTACAGTTACTCGTGAAAAAAACTACAACAGACTTTTAGCAATGTTTAACGATACCATGCAGTGTAAAGCTGAAAATCTTGGTATTTTGATTGGCGGAACAACCAAATTTTTAGAAGACCCCAATAGAGGACTTTTTGCTGACCAAGCTTGGCGTAGACGCACCAAAGAAAGCCGATTTGTTACCCAGGCTAATGTACAAGAATATATGGGTCCAGTGATTCGGTTGAATCCCTTAACGGAAACAGAAATACTCACACTTTTGCAACGTTTAACAGAGATTCACGCTCTTAATTTTGGGTATGAAAAGACTTTAAAAAATAGTGAATTAAAAGAATTTGTCCAAGAAATTATTACTCGCTTAGGTGCAGAAGCATTACTCACACCAGGGGAAATTATTAGAGATTTTATTAGCGTGTTGAATGTTATTTATCAAAATCCAGAAATTAACTTTTCTGAATTAATTCATGGTGCAAATTTTAAACCTACCATAGCAGGTCAAGATGGTGATGTAGATGATGATGTAGCAGAATTCAGTTTATGATTTAGAGGATTTTGTCAAAGTATTCTGTGATTATTCTTCCATCTATGAGTAACAGCACATTTTCTAGACTTGCACCCTTTATCCAAGAGTACATTTATCTTCACAATTGGACAGAATTAAGACCAGTACAAATTGCCGCGTGTGACGTTATATTTAACACTAATGCTCATTTGCTAGTTGCTGCCGCTACCGCTGCGGGAAAAACAGAAGCAGCATTTTTACCTGTTTTGACTTTATTACATGAAAACCCAGCCACTACCATAGCTGTTTTGTACATTAGTCCTATTAAAGCCTTAATCAATGACCAATTTACACGCCTGAATGATTTATTAAAAACGGCGGATATACCTGTATGTTCGTGGCATGGTGATGTAGTTCAAAGTCGCAAACATAAACTTTTAAAAAATCCCCAAGGTATCCTGCAAATTACACCGGAATCTTTAGAAAGTTTGTTAATAAATAAAAATCAGGAACTAATTAGATTATTTAGTGATTTGCGTTTTGTCATTATTGATGAAATTCACGCCTTTATGGGTTCAGAACGAGGTGATCAAATTATTTGTCAATTACAGCGGTTAGCCAAATTCACTAAAACCCAACCTCGACGCATCGGTTTATCAGCTACTCTTGGTGATTATGCAATGGCTGAAAAATGGTTAAGTTCAGGCACAAATAAGCCAGTGATTACACCAAAAATTGAAGCAGGTAAGCGGCAAATTAAACTGGCTGTAGAACATTTTTTTATAGAGAAAGACTTTGAAGCATCAGATTATGAAAAATACATTTTTAATATTACTAAATCTCGGAAATGTCTCATATTTGCTAACAATCGTACCCAAACAGAATCTATTATTTCTTCTTTACGGCAAATTGCTAATACAGAAGGATTTCCAGATATCTATCATGTTCATCATGGTAGTATTGCTGCCAGCTTACGACAAGCTGCTGAAAATGCCATGCGTGAACCTAATACCCCCGCTGTGACTGCGGCAACTTTAACTCTAGAATTAGGTATAGATATTGGTTATTTAGAAAGAGTAATTCAGTTAGAATCTCCTTTATCTGTTGCTAGTTTTTTACAAAGATTAGGAAGAAGTGGTAGAAGGGGTGAATCTGCGGATATACGTTTTATTTGTGTAGAAGAAAAACCATTAACAGAGGCTTCATTACCAGAACAAATACCCTGGCAACTTTTACAATCTATCGCTATTATTCAACTTTATTTAGAAGAACGTTGGATTGAACCAATTAAACCTATTAAATATCCTTTGAGTTTGCTTTATCACCAAACCATGAGTATTTTAACCGCAATGGGGGAAGTTTCACCTGCTGCTTTAGCTCAACAAATTTTCAGTCTATCACCATTTGCTAATATTTCTCAAGCTGATTATAAGTTACTACTCCGATATTTAATTGATATTAATCACATTCAAAAAACTGAACAAGGTAAATTAATTATTGGTTTAGCTGGTGAAAAAATAGTTAACAAATTTCAATTTTATGCCGTCTTTGCTGATCATCAAGAGTATGTAGTTAAGCAAGGAGGAACAGAAATTGGTAGTATTTTTACCCCTCCGGCTGTGGGTAATCAATTTGCTTTAGCTGGGAGAAGTTGGGAAGTTTTAGAAGTTGATTTTAAAAAGAAGGTTATTTTTGTTAAGTCAGTTGAGGGTAAAGCTAGTATTTATTGGCGTGGAGGTAGCGGGAATATTCATACTAAAATTTTACAACGAATGCGCCAGGTTTTGTTAGAAGATACAGAATACGGTTATTTACAAAACAATGCTAAATCTCGGTTGCAGGAAGTTAGACATTTAACACAAAAAGCAGGTTTAAATAAACAGAATATTTTGCAACTAGAAAAAAATAAATGCTGTATTTTTCCTTGGATGGGTACTGTAGCTTACCGTACTTTAGAAAGATTGCTGAATTGCTTTTGTCGGGAATCTTTGGATATTACTAGTATTGGTGGTACAAATCCTTATTATTTGATTTTAAAATTAGGTAAGGATAAATTTGCATCTGTTTATCCAGAAATTAAATCTGTATGTGAGAGAAGCATTACCGCAAAACAGTTAGTTAGTCATGCGAAAGCAACAGAGATGCAAAAATATGATCAATTGATTCACCATGAACTGTTAAGGAAAGCATTTGTTAATGAGTATTTAGATATGGAAGAAGTGAGGCGGCAAATTTTTATTTGGTAGACTCAAATTTTGCGCCAATAAACAATTGATGCAATATAATTACATATAGGACTTACGCAAGATATGACTAAAAGCCTTATTCTTTCGTAGGGGTAATTCATGAATTACCCCTACTTGCGTTCTGTTTTGCGTAAGTCCTGACATATTATCAATTGATAATTGACAATTGTTTGATTCCAGGTTTAAAACCTCTCCTTTCAAGGAGAAAAAATCAAACAGTTCCTATTCCCCAATCCTCTCACTGCTAGGGAAATTCAATATTCTCTGTCCAATTAGATATATCTTAGTATAGATACACTCTCGGTATTCAGAGTATACATTAGCCAGTAATAGAACTCTGGTAGAGCAAAATGTATGATGTCTGATCAGCAAAGATTGGAAGAGCAATTATTATCTCAAGCAGCAGAAAGAAGGTTATCTCAACAGCTAGATGAAGTAGAAACAATAAATGTCAAGGTGCAAACAGATATTGGGAAAATATTTCAGGGACGGGTAGATGGAGTTTACCTTGCAGGACAAGGATTGGTTGTACAGAAAAAAATTCGTGTCCAAGAAATTAATCTGCAAACAGATAATATTGCTGTTGATCCTTTAAGTGTTATTTTAGGTCAAATTAAACTCAATGCACCAGTAAATGCCAATATTCGGCTTGTTCTCACGGAAGCAGATATTAACTACGCTTTGACTTCAGAGATAATTGCCGGCTTGGTGAGAAAATTTAACTTAAATGTAGATGGAGAGATGGTCAGTTTTGAGCCACAAGAAATGCAAATATTTTTACCCGGTGATGGCAAACTTGAATTTAAAGGTAAAATCGGGATTAAAGAAAAGGAAGATACTCACATTTTAGGTTATCATACTATCGCTTATCCTCGCACTAACACAAAACCTCCTATGTTGCAAAGTTTTCACTGTACCCAAGGAGAGGGAATTAAAATAGAATTAATTGCAGCCGCTATGCAAAAAGTTAAAGAAATTATCAATTTACCATCTTATGAGTGGGAAAATATGATATTTTCTATCAAAGAGATGGAAGTACAAAAGGATAATTTAATACTTATTATTGAAGCGCACGTAAAACAATTACCCTCACCGGAAACTATACTTGCTGCTGATTAAGGTTTACCATAGTAACAACCAAATGGTTATCCCTAGAAAATAATGTAAATTTATTGAAATTTGCTAACCTGAAAAACCTTCTTTATTGTGGTCATAAAAACGATGCAAGAATATGATGTTGTAATTATCGGTGCAGGACACAATGGTTTAGTGTGTGCTGCTTATTTACTCAAAGCAGGATACAGTGTCCTTTTACTAGAAAAGCGTCCAGTTCCTGGTGGTGCGGCCACAACAGAAGAATGTATCCCAGATCAAGCACCAGGTTTTAAATTTAATTTGTGCGCTATTGACCATGAATTTATTCATTTGGGTCCAGTTGTTCAAGAATTAGAATTGACAAAATACGGTTTGGAATATCTGGAATGTGATCCAGTAGTTTTCTGTCCCCATCCTGATGGTAAGTATTTTTTAGCCCATAAATCCTTAGAAAAAACCTGTGCGGAAATTGCTCGTTACAACGAACGCGATGCTCAAAAATATGCTGAGTTTACAGATTATTGGCAGCGGGCAATTAACGCGATGATTCCTATGTTTAATGCCCCACCAAAATCAATTATAGACATTTTTGGTAACTACAACATTCAAAAAATTAAAGATTTATTTTCTGTAGTTGGTTCTCCGTCCAAAACTTTGGATTTTGTCCGCACTATGCTAACTAGTGCTGAGGATATTCTGAATGAATGGTTTGATGAAGAATTTTTGAAAGCACCACTTTCTAGATTGGCTTCAGAACTAGGTGCGCCACCTTCCCAAAAAAACCTGGCCATTGGTGTGATGATGATGTCTATGCGCCATAATCCTGGTATGGCTAGACCACGGGGAGGTACAGGTGGATTGGTAAAAGCATTAGTGAATTTAGTCACTAGTAAAGGTGGGGTAATTCTCACAGACCAGCACGTTGAAAAATTGCTGATTGATGATAATAAAGCTGTAGGTGTACGAGTTGCAGGTGGTCAAGAATATCGAGCTAAATATGGGGTAATTTCTAATATTGATGCTCAACGTTTGTTTTTGCAAATGACTGATAAAAGTGATATTGATGCAGTCGATTCTGATTTATGGGAAAGATTAGAACGGCGGATTGTTAATAATAATGAAACTATCTTAAAGATAGATTTAGCGTTAGATGAACCGTTGCATTTTCCCTACCATGAACATAAAGATGAATATCTAATTGGTTCGATTTTAATAGCTGATTCCATGAATCATGTAGAACAAGCACATAGCAAATGTACATTAGGGGAAATTCCTGATGCTGACCCTTCAATGTATGTGGTTATGCCTAGCTTTCTTGACCCTAGTTTAGCACCACCTGGTAAACATACAGTGTGGATTGAATTTTTTGCACCTTATCAAATTGCTGGTGCAGAAGGTACTGGGTTAAAAGGTACTGGTTGGACTGATGAATTAAAAAACCAAGTTGCAGATAGAGTAGTGGAAAAATTAGCAACTTATTCGCCCAATTTGAAGAATTCAATTATTGCTAGAAGGGTAGAAAGTCCAGCCGAATTAGGAGAAAGATTAGGAGCGTATAAGGGTAATTATTACCATATTGATATGACATTAGACCAAATGGTATTTTTCCGACCGTTGCCAGAATTAGCAAATTACAAAACACCCATTGATAATTTATTTTTAACTGGCGCTGGGACACATCCTGGTGGTTCAATTTCGGGAATGCCGGGACGTAATTGTGCTAGGGTGTTTTTACAGTCTAAGCATCCCATTACTCAAACTTTGAAGGATGCAGGAAATTCGATTAAGTCTACTGTGGGGTCTGTGTTTGGGATTAGTTAATTTTAAATGAGGTGTATGGTGTGTTAGCCCTATATAACGCACCTTTTTTTTACATTACCTGTTGATAAATTATGGCTGTAGCATTTCAAAAAGTGCTATTTATTGTGGTTTAAAATTTTTAAATCATAATGTATAATGTGATATTATTACATTTATAATTAAATTACATTGTCAAGCCTGTAATTGTAGCTATGGAAAAACTAATAGTAAAAAACTTTTTAAACATAAAATATATTGAAATCAATTTATCCAAAATAAATATTATTATTGGACAACAAGCAAGTGGTAAAAGTGTAATTGCTAAATTAGTTTATTTTGGGAGAAATTTTTTTATTCAATACCGTTTATCTATGCCGTTTAAAGGACAAAAAAAAGCAGAGTTTGACAGAAGTATAATTGCTAATTTTAAAACCATATTTCCTGAATATGCTTGGAAAGACCAAGAATTCGACATCTTATATGAGAATGAACAGTATTATGTGCGTTTAGAACATAATACTATATCTTACAGTAAGCAGCATA
The DNA here is from genome assembly GCF_001586785.1 of Sphaerospermopsis aphanizomenoides BCCUSP55. GTDB lineage: Bacteria > Cyanobacteriota > Cyanobacteriia > Cyanobacteriales > Nostocaceae > Sphaerospermopsis_A > Sphaerospermopsis_A aphanizomenoides_A. The sequence continues at coordinate 660 of NZ_LUFH02000145.1, read as the reverse complement.
AACTGTCTCTCGAATATTCTGAATATCTAGTTAAAATTCGCAGAATTATCTTGGCTGAATGCAAAAAGAAAATGTCTGAATATAGAGACATTGGAAAACATTATACTGAATTTATTTCAGAATATGAAAAAGATATTTTTCCTCAATATATTCAACATAATATAGGATTATTAACATTTATACCAGCGGGAAGATCGTTTTTCGCCGATTTACAAAAAAATGTTTTTTCTTTTTTGTCTGGGAAAATCACTATAGATTACTTCTTAAAAGAATTTGGATCAGTTTACGAAATGGCAAAAAATACATACCCTAGTCGGAAGATTCTTTATGAAGAATACATTAATATGATTGATGGCTTAGTAAATCAGATCATAGTTGGTAACTATATACTTGAAAAAGATCAAGACTGGATATACACAAATGATAATAGAAAAATTAATCTGTCAAATTCTTCATCTGGACAGCAAGAAGCTTTACCGATGGCTATTATACTAGCAACTTTACCTTTTGTAAGTCCCAACCATCTTTTTATTATCGAAGAACCAGAAGCTCACTTGTTCCCTACATCACAAAAATATATTGTAAATTTGATTAGCTTGGTTTTTAACCTAACTGAAAAAAAACATAACTTTTTTATAACAACTCACAGTCCCTATATAT
>NZ_LUFH02000144.1 GCF_001586785.1 Sphaerospermopsis aphanizomenoides BCCUSP55 | reverse complement strand
CCACACCCCACACCCCACAACACCCCTACTTTTAAAAAGCTGACTGCCCAGTGCTATAAAATGAGAGCAGCAAAAGACGAATCCGAAAACAAGCACACTCCATGCGTATTTCTCTAAATTGGTTAAGTGAACTGGTAGAAATAAAACTTAGTCCGGAAGAATTAGCCGAAACTCTGACCATCGCAGGGTTTGAAGTAGAAGATATTGAAGATCGCCGCACTTGGGCTAATGGCGTAGTTGTGGGGAAAGTGCTTGAACGTCAACCACACCCCAACGCTGATAAACTGAGCGTATGTACAGTAGATATCGGTGCAGATGAGACATTAAATATTGTTTGTGGTGCGGCTAATGTCCGTGCTGATATTTATGTCCCAGTTGCCACTACAGGAACATATTTACCAAATATTGATTTAAAAATTAAACCCGCCAAACTCAGAGGTGTCCCGTCTAATGGCATGATCTGTTCTTTAAAAGAACTAGGTTTACCAACAGATGCAGACGGAATTCATATTTTTTCCCCAGAAAATTTATCTTTGGGTAGTGATGTTCGTCCATTGTTGGGTTTAGATGATGTAATTTTAGATGTCACTGCCACAGCTAACCGTGCTGATGCTTTATCTATGGTGGGGATCGCTAGGGAAGTTGCAGCTTTAACTGGCGGTAAGTTGTCTATTCCGCAACCAGAAAATGTGACAATTGCCCAAAATACAGGAAATTTAACTGTAAAAATCCGCGAACCTCAAGCTTGTCCGGCTTACATCGGTACAGTTATTGAAAACATCAAAATTGCCCCATCTCCTGAGTGGTTACAACAGCGTTTGCGATCGGCTGGAGTTAGACCAATTAATAATGTTGTAGATATCACCAACTATGTTTTATTAGAACGGGGACAACCTCTCCACGCTTTTGATCAAGAGCGTTTAAAATCTGTGGCTGGTGGTGAAAATTTAACCATTGGTGTGCGCTTTGCTGATGCTGGAGAAAGTTTAAAAACTTTAGATGGACAAACCCGCAATTTATCAACCCAAAACTTATTAATTACTGCGAATAACAAAGCCGTAGCTTTAGCAGGAGTAATGGGTGGAGAAGAAACAGAAGTTCATAAAGGTACACAAAGCCTAGTTTTAGAAGCAGCGTTATTTGATTCTGTCGCTATTCGTCGTTCTTCCCGCAGTGTGGGATTAAGAAGTGAAGCTTCTGGTAGATATGAAAGAGGCGTAAATCGAGCCGAATTAGAAATAGCTAATAACCGCGCTTTATCTTTAATTAGTGAATTAGCATCAGGTGTGATTATTCAACAAGAAATTTCTGATTCTCGTCCTGATCCTTCCACTTGGTCTCATTCCATCTTCCTACGTTTAGATAGAGTTAATGAAGTCCTAGGTCCAATTGAATCGGGACAAGAAACGGTAGAAATGGAAGCAGAAGATGTAGAAAAAATCCTCACTGCTTTGGGATGTGAATTGGTGAAAGATGAGGAACGAACTTGGAATGTGAAAGTCCCTCCTTATCGCTATCGTGACCTAGAACGGGAAATTGATTTAATTGAAGAAATTGCCCGTCTTTATGGTTATGACAAATTCTGTGATACTTTACCAGATAAAGCAGAAGCTGGTTATTTATCTTTAGATCAAGAACTACTCCGCAAAATTCGCGCTTATTTGCGGGCTGAAGGTTTGACGGAATTAATGCACTATTCTTTAGTCAAACCAGGGGAAGATCAACAAATTGTACTTTCTAATCCTTTATTTGCCGAATATTCAGCACTGCGAACTGATTTAATAGCTGGTTTAATTGACGCTTGTCAGTACAATGTTGAACAGGGAAATGGGGTACTAAATGGTTTTGAAATTGGGCGCATTTTCTGGCGAGAAGAAGAAGGTTTAGACGAAGCAGAAATCCTGGCTGGGATCATGGGTGGTGATTCTACCCTTGGTAAATGGTCGCGTGGTGGACGGGAACAAACTTTAACTTGGTTTGAAGCTAAGGGAATTTTAGAAAGTGTATTTCGTCAATTGAATTTGTCGGTAGAATTTCAACCAGAAAATCGAGATTCCCGCTTGCATCCAGGACGTACCGCTTCTTTATGGATACGTGGTGTCAGATTGGGTACTTTTGGACAAGTTCATCCCCAACTACGACGAGAAAAAAGTTTACCAGAAGCCGTTTATGTGTTCCAATTAAGTTTGGATGTGCTGTTGAATGCGCTGGATGATGATCAAGTTTTAATTCCCAAATTCCAGACTTTTTCTACCTATCCGGCCAGTGATAGAGATATTGCCTTTTTCTCTCCTGTGAAGGTAACAGTTTCGGAAATTGAAAAGGTAATTACTAAAGCAGGTAAAGGTTTATTAGATTCTGTGGAATTGTTTGATGAATATCGTGGAGAGAATGTGCCAAGCGGACAGAGAAGTTTAGCTTTTCGTTTAATTTATCGTTCCAGCGATCGCACTCTCACCGATGCAGAAGTTGAACCAGTCCATAATAAAGTTCGTGAAGCTTTAGTGGAGAAATTCGGCGTGAGTTTGAGAAGTTAAATTTTGGTAATGGGTAACGGGTAATTGGAGATTGGTAATTATTGTTTATTTACTAATTGCCAATGTTCATTACCATCAATCTTCTTGTGATATCATTGTAAGTAATAGTAGTGTTTAAAAACTATAAAATCTGTAGTAAATGTTAAAACAGAGGAAAAATTATGAATTCTACTGAATTAAGACAAAAAATTGAACAAAATTTATTAACTATTTTCCCAGAAAATTTAAAGTTAATTGATGAATTTGTGGAGTTTATTAAATATAAACAAGAAAATAAACAAGAAACAAATTTAGCAGAACCAACAAACTATAGACCGGCTTCTGGTCGTTCTATTTTACGTCATGCTGGAACATGGTTAGGGGATGATTTAGAAGATTGTCTTCAGGTAGTTTTAGAAACTAGAGGTAAAGTAAAAATCAATAATCGGATTAATCCTTTTGAGTAATATAATGTATCTTTTAGACACTAATCATTGTAGTTTAATTTTTTTGAAAAATCAGAATGTTCTTGATTATATCCAGGAAGTTGGAGAACAAAATCTAGCTACTACTATTATTACAGTAGGTGAGCTAACTTATATGGCAGAAAATTCTCGTTATCAGGCAGAAAATTTAACTCGTCTTGAGGAATTTTTAGCAGATATTAAAATTTATTATATAGATGATGAAACTGCTAAAATTTATGGACAAATAAAATCAGGATTAATTAATAAATTTGGACCCAAGCAAAAAACTAAACGTCAAACGACTAAAATCTCTCAATTAGGTTTTGATGAAAATGATGTTTGGATAGCAGCAATAGGAATTCGTAATCAATTAACTTTAGTTTCGGCTGATACTGATTTTATCAGAATCAAAACTGTTATTAATTTTTCTTTGGAAAATTGGCGTGGTAATTGATCAAAGTTATGAAAATAAAGCTCAAGCGATCGCACTATGAAGTGAGGAGATTTATTACGCCATTTACAGGAGTGCGGTTGTGAGTTTATTCGTGAAGGTTCTCGACATTCTTGGTGGTGGAATCCTGATAAAAACAGGATATCAGCCATTCCGCGACATCAAGAAATTGATGATATTCTCGCTAAAAAGATTTGTAAGGATTTAGGGATACCTTTTACCAAATGACAGGACATTTAGGTTCTTGAGTACCTGTTATACCAAACTATTATTTCAACATCAAAACTACTCAAAAACAGGCGACCAAATTTCAGAAATTGCTACTTCAAAACCAGGTAATAAATCAGGAAGCGTTAAAATATCACCATCTTTTAAAACTACTGTTTCACCACTACGAGAAACTTCTACTGTTCTGGTTTTGGGATTAATTAAAATGCCAACTTGTGAACCTAAATTAATAAAATCTTGAATCTTTTTTCTCAGTTTATCTATAGAATCAGTTTTAGATTTTACTTCCACTACCAAATCAGGAACTAATTCAGCATAATCTTCTGTTGATTGTTTAAGCCTATCAGCACGGACAAAAGAAACATCCGGCGCACGCAAATCAGAATTAGGTAATTTAAAACCTGCACTAGAACCAACTACACGGCCTAGTTTACGAGGTCTTACCCAATTTCTTAACAAAGCTGCAAACTCAGTACCTACTTCTTCTGATTCATAACCCGACGGACTCATAATAATGATGCTCCCATCTACTAATTCCATGCGATAGTCTGGATATGCTAACTGTATTTCTTCTAGTTCTTTCACGGTTAAAGACATAGGTTTGCTCCTGAAATACTACGGAAATACTCTATGGATGATTATTAATTGTGGCATTTTATTATTAAATTGTTTAACCAGTTAAGAAACAACATCATGCCTAAATATGTAATGTGGGGAAGCTACTGCGAAGACGTTTTAACCAAACGTGAACCTCATCGTCAAGCGCATTTAGAAGGATTAACAAAACAAAAAGAGTCTGGTGTATTAATTACTCTTGGCCCCACTAAAGATGTCACCAAAGTCTTTGGTATTTATGAAGCCGAAGACGAAGCTACTGTGCGCGCATTAGTTGAAGCTGATCCTTATTGGCAAAATAGCATCTGGACTGAATATACCGTTAAAGAGTGGATTCAGGTTTTTTAATATTTCTGTGTATACATAGACAATTAGACATTTGTAAGCATAAATTCCCTGGCTTCTTCAAGACTTCAGGGATTTTTCCACATCCACAGAACAATAAATGCTAACCAATGATAATGATAATATATTTCAATAAGCTTTAGTATTTTTTTATGTTTTGCTTTCTGGCACTATAGGCTGTAACCCTGATATTAAAGAGTTTTTACAGAAAATCATCTTCAGTGATGTTGACCTTGACTAATGAATCAGGTTAAGAGAAACTTACTAATAACAGATGCAACCGCTGATAAGAAAATTAATTTTTGTAAAGATTCTGAGATATATATTTTGAAAGATGGAACATTATTGAACAAATGGCAACTTTGTTTCTAAGTTCCTTCTGACATTTTCATCAACTGTGCTAAAGCATTAAAGTTCAAGGGTACTATCGAGGTTGGCTTTCATAGCATGGAAACATTAGAATTTATCATCTATCCAGACGGTCGAGTACAAGAAAAAGTCACTGGTATTGTAGGGGCTTCTTGTGCAGAAGTTACAGCAGCAATAGAGGCGCAACTAGGCCATGTACTCAGTCAAGAGCCAACCTCAGAATTTTTCGCTAACCAAAATATACAGGAATCCAGTGTAGCGAATACACAAACCGCATTCAGCGAATGGTAAGTTTTCCCACTAGTTTAGTTTCTACTAATTACAAACCACCATGTCACACTTTAGCCAAATTAAAACACAAATCCGTAACCTAGAATCCTTACAAGATGCGCTTTCTGAGTTGGGGATCGACTGGAAGCCAGGACCCCATGAAGTGCGCGGTTATCGTGGTCAGACCCATCCTGCCGAAGTTACCATTGAGCAAGAAAACGGCTATGATATCGGTTTTAGATGGAATGGCAAAGAATACGAATTAGTAGCTGACCTACAATACTGGCAACAAGATTTGTCTGTAGACGGATTTTTGCGTCAAGTGACTCAGCGTTATGCTTATCAAACAGTAGTGAAAGAAACTACTAAAGTAGGCTTTCAAGTTGCTGAACAACAAAAAAATGAAGATGGTTCTATTCGCTTAGTTGTACAACGCTGGAGTGCGTAATGTCCCAATTGCAGCCGTCACTAGAAGAATTAGACAGTAATCGTTCCGGTTTAGAGCCAGAATTAGGCGGTTTTTTACGAGATGAGCCAGAACGTTCAGGTTTAGAACCGGAACTAGGCGGCGTGCTGCGACAAAAAGGCGTTTATGTAGATGAAATTACCTGTATTGGTTGTAAACATTGCGCCCATGTTGCCCGTAATACCTTTTATATTGAACCAGATTACGGGCGATCGCGTGTCATTCGCCAAGATGGTGATGCAGAAGAAGTAATACAAGAAGCTATAGATACCTGTCCAGTCGATTGTATTCACTGGGTTGATTATACAGAACTGAAAAACCTGGAAGAAGACCGCAAATATCAGGTTATTCCTGTAGTTGGTTATCCAGTAGATCACGCTGTAGCGACTACAGAAAAACGTCGTAAGAAACAAAAGTTAAACAAAAAACGACAATAAAATCCTATTATCAAGCAATTAACACTTTGACAGGCTGGGTTTAAATTCCAGCCTTTATTTTTTGTGCAGTTTTTTTTACTATAGCCGTAGACAATACCGTTAGGACATGAACCAAAACTAAAACTTAGACACTCAAAGGCTTTTAGAACTGTCACCTGTCACCTGTCACCTGCTTTATGTACCTCCACAAAAAATAATTTAAAATAACGAGCTATTTTGCGGAAATTTCTGTAAAATCGAAATCTCAATTAAAAAATCGTAGTTATTTAAACTTCTGCCCACCAGTTACAGGTTACAGGAAGTTTAGTAAATGGGTCTGTTTTAAAGTTGTAAAAAATAAATTTGGATTTTGGTTTGCGTATGTTTCGTAGGCTAACTGTGTTATTTATAGTTCTGGGTGTTTTGCTGATGGGCTGTTCTCCACCAACCACTGCTAAATCTCCCACTCCGACCTCAGAGTCCCAGTCCCAAGTTCAAACAGCAACAAATAAAGGTCAAAACTTGCCAATTTCTGCTCAAGCCACCGTTCCCAAAGGAACAAAAATTAAACTAGAAGTGGCAGAAACACCAGAACAGCAAATGATGGGATTGATGCATCGACCTGCTTTACCAGATGATCAAGGGATGCTGTTTGTATTTCCCTCAGCCCAACCAGTCAAATTTTGGATGAAGAATGTACCTGTAGCTTTGGATATGGTCTTTCTTCAAAATGGAGTAGTCAAATATATTAAAACTGCCGCACCACCCTGTAAAAAAGAACCTTGTCCCACCTATGGGCCGAATGTACCAATTGATCAAGTAATTGAATTAAGAACTGGAAGAGCTACCGAATTAGGCTTAAAGGTAGGTGATAAGGTCAACATTGAATTCTTAAAACCTCAAGCTTCTTAGTTAACTGTTAACAGTTATTAGTCTTTTACCCTACACCCTGTTCCTTGTGTGAAGATTCTGTCAAGTTTGTATGAAGAGTTTTTGTAAAAAAACTATTCCGTAGAATATTAACAATAATAGTTAAGAAGTTACTGTTTACCAGTAGCACTGATAACATTAAGCGTTTTTATTCCCCAGTTATAGCAACAGCCAAGATGGTTATGACATCAACAGATGATAAAACCCAGACAGTAAAAACCTTTTAATTCTGTCACCTGTCACCTGCTATAGAATTCGGCTTCAAAGTTTAGTTAGAAAAATCTTCCTTTTGACATAAGTGTAAACAGTCATCATAGAGGAACATAGGCTATGGAATCTTGATTACCACAGATGTAATTAGATCCACATCAGAAAAGTAAACCGGATTAAGCCAATTTAACGAAGGGGCGGAAACACAGCACATTGCAGCTAAGTGAGGTAAAAGTTCTAATCACAAAGCTATGTAGCAATAGAGTTTTACTACTGTTAGCCTAGGTTACTGCTATGTATACACTGAATCACAACCACTAATAAATCCTGTATTGATAGCTACTTAGAATTGAAGCAAACAAGCCTAATCAAATTTGCTTTTCTGCACACAATTCTGGGCATATTAACGAAGGCAGGTGGTAGGAGGCCGTTTTTGTAACGTTGATTTATAGCAACAGCCAAGGTGGTTAGAACATCAACAGATGATAAAACCCAGACCGTAAAAGCCTTTTAACTCTGTCAACTGTCACCTGTCACCTGTCACCTGTCATATACCCTACTTCAAAAACTTTTCACCTTAAAAGGTGAGGTTTGAGAACTGATTGTTTCGATAAAAATAACTTGCTCTCAGAAAAACAATAAAATTATCAGTTTGAAAACAGAATGCGACAGATTCAAACCACTAAACCCCGATCAAATCCTACCTAACCAATTTTTAATTTTTAATTTTTAATTGGTATGACCTGTGCTGAAAAATCGATCCAGTTACAGCGCAGTGACACATAAAATACTGGCTTTAGATCACTGATAAAAGAGGTCAAGATATATGATAATACACTCTACTCAAGGAGGTGAGATACAAATGGCACCATCAAGATATTCTCGTTTAATTAATTTTCTCCAAGAAGATTTGGCAATTTCCACAGCTTCTTTAGCTGTAGCACTACGCCACCGGGAGCAAGATACAGGCTCTTTAACCATGATCCTGTGGCAGTATGGCTTGATTACTCTAGAACAGTTAGAAAAAATTTATGATTGGCTAGAGACAGCGTAGGTCAGCAATAAGAATTTTTAAATTTTTAAATTTCCATTGCTGATAACTACAATATGGCGGCTAACTGTAGACAAATTAAATGTGGAACGGTTGAGCTACTTGAGGAGAATTTGATGTATGTCAAATCAACTCTGCCCTGTGCAAAGTTTGATACATAGAACGGTTAACTCAGAAAGTCTTTACTCATTGATTTCCAAAATAAAAGAGCGAGTTGTTTATTCAACCCGCTTTTTTAATGTCAGAAGTCAGGGAACAGGGAATAGGGAACAGGTGACAGGTGACAGGTGACAGAAAGAGGGCAAAAGGCAAAAGGCAAGAGAAATGAAGAATAAAGAACAAATTTTTCTTCCCCTGCTTCCCCTGCTTCCCCTACTTCCCCTGCTTCCCCTACTTCCCTACACCCTACACCCTTTTCTTCACTGTCACCTATTCTTTTATCCAAAAACCTTAGCTGCTGCGGCGATACCAGCACCGGGGGTAAAGTTTTCATAGCCAACTTCTGCAAGCACAATTTCCAAAGATGCTATACAGCTAAGAATATCCCGATCGCTTACAAATCCTAAGTGACCAATACGGAAAATTTTATTACTCAGATGGTCTTGACCACCAGCTAAAGCAATATCAAACCGCTTTTTCATCAATGACCGAATTTTATCCGCTTCCATTCCGGGTACTGATACAGCGGTAATAGCTGGACTAGCGCATTCATCAGCGGCAAACAATGGTAAATTCAAGGCTTTCATTGCTGCACGAGTCGCATTCTTTTGGCGTTCATGACGAGCAAAGATTGATTCCAAACCCTCTTTTTTCATCATCCCCAAGGTGGTGTGTAGTGCCACAATTAAGTTAACTGGGGGAGTGAAAGGAGTTGTATTTTTAGCAGTTGATTTGCGGTATTTACCTAAATCTAAATAATATTTTGGCAACTTCGCAGTTTTGTAAGCTTCCCATGCTTTGGGACTCACAGACACAAATCCTAAACCTGGGGGTATCATGTAGCCTTTTTGGGAACCGGAAGCAACTACATCCAAACCCAAAGCATCAACAGCAACATTGTATGCACCCAAGCTGGTGACAGCATCAACAATAATTAAGGCTTCACCATGTGCTTTTACATGACTGTTGATAGCTGCCAAATCATTAATTACACCAGTAGAAGTTTCGCTGTGAGTGATAATGACAGCTTTAATTTCTTTGTTAGTGTCAGCTTGCAATATTTCCCCAAACTTAGCAGGGTCTAAAGGTTGTCCCCATTCTGCGGTGACAACTTCCACATTCAAACCAAAAGCTTGACCAACTTCTACCCAGCGTTCACCAAATTTACCGTTAGAACCAACTAAAATGCGATCGCCTGGTGAAAGGAAATTAATAATACCCGCTTCTACCGCACCAGTACCGCTCACATTCAGCATTAATACATCACTGGTAGTTTGGTGTAGCCATTTCAGATTTTCTGTCACCTCCCCCATCATGTTGCTGAATTCAGCAGTGCGGTGTCCGATGGGGTGCTTGGCCAATGCCAGTAAAGCTGCTTCTGGAACAGGAGTTGGTCCAGGAATCATCAACATTAGCTTATTGTCCATTATCTCTATCCTAAAAATCCAATAAGAGTCAAAATTGTCTGAGGATGCTTTAATCTGATGGCAAATTTTAGAACTTTATCTACCAATTCAGTCAGATTCTCATCAATTGATCCTACCTGAGAGGTTGACCAATTCTCTGTGTATATCAATCAGGAGTGACTATTTTTTCCCCAATATGATTGAGTGACCAACGATGATCAACTAGCAAAGAGGAAGCTTGACAAATTTCCTCTAATCGCTTTTGTTGTGCCACGGCTTTTCGCAGGGTAATAATTAGCTGACTGACTTCGTGCCGTAAGTCCTGATTGTTATTTACAGCACTCATCGTTTGCTTTTCTAACAGTTGCAGTATAAGTTCGTAGTGGATAGGCGCTGGTAAAGGAAGTTGCTCCATGAAATTCATATAAAATTGCTAATGTGAGATTTTAGCTTAAAAAGAGTTTATCTCTTACCAACTAAATTGTTACATAGCAAACAAAGTTTGTGGTTATTCGTCATGGGTAATTGCTAAACAGTTTCCAGTTTCCAGTCCACTTTTACTGTTTTTTACCAAAAAGGTTGGTAATTGCCAGTTGTGGATCTGGTTGTTTGACTAATGACTCACCAATGAGTACAGCAGATGCGCCGGCTGTTTCCACCACGTTTAAATCTTCTGGAGTATGAAGTCCTGATTCACTAACAACTAAAATATTTCTTTCCTGTAATTGACTACCTCTATCTCTGAGTAACTGACAAGTAGTTTGTAAATCCACAGAAAAATCTTCTAAGTTGCGATTATTTATACCGACTAAGGAAACACCATCTAAAGCTAAAACCCTATCCAGTTCTTCTAAATTATGAACTTCAATCAAAGCTGCCATTTTGAGGTTATTAGCAATTTTGACAAAATACTGTAAATCTTGATCACTGAGAATTGCTGCTATCAATAAAACCGCATCTGCGCCATTAATTCGCGCCAAATACATTTGATAAGGATAAATGATAAATTCCTTACATAATAATGGCAAATCTACGGCAGCACGTACTAGAGATAAGTTTTCAAACCCACCTTGAAAAAACTTCTTATCTGTGAGGACAGAAAGACAACTCGCGCCACCTGCTTGATAGGATTTAGCAATTTCTACAGGGTCAAAATCTGCCCGTAAAACCCCCTTACTAGGAGAAGCTTTTTTTACTTCTGCGATCAAGGCTGGTTTAGTTTTACCTTGACGTAAGGCAGTCACAAAATCACGGGTAGGAGGTGCAGACAAAGCTTTTTGCTGCAATTCTCGCAAAGGCAGCTTTTCCCGCATTTGTTCAACTTCTATTTCCTTTTGCCAAACAATTTCTTCCAAAATATTATTTGGGGCTGCATCTTCTAAAGCTACTTGGTAGCGAACAATAGAGACATCAATAGCTGGACTTGGGGAACGACGACGGATTTGCATTTCGGAATAGGGGTGTAAGGGTGTAAGGGTGTAAG
>NZ_LUFH02000143.1 GCF_001586785.1 Sphaerospermopsis aphanizomenoides BCCUSP55 | reverse complement strand
GGAGGCAGGGGAGGCAGGGGAGGCAGGGGAGGCAGGGGGGAAAATAAATAATTACGAATTACGTTCGCGCAGCGTGCCGGAGGCACTATTACGAATTACGAATTACGAATTAGCTTTAATTTGGTTTTCTTAGTATATAATGAGGGATTGTGTCGAATCAAAGCCATCCCCATGCCTAAACTCAAAACTCGTAAAGCAGCGGCAAAGCGATTTCGTGCCACAGGTACAGGTAAAATCGTCCGTCGCAAGGCTTTCAAAAACCACCTTCTTGAACACAAGTCTGCTGACAAAAAGCGCAATATGTCTAAGATGGCAGTTGTGGATGAACGCGATGCAGACAACGTGCGCTTGATGCTTCCTTATTTGTAAAAAATCCTTCAGGTAGTAAGATATGACCCGGGTAAAACGCGGTAATGTAGCTCGTAAACGCCGCAATAAGATTCTCAAATTAGCTAAAGGTTTTCGTGGTTCTCACTCAACTCTGTTTAGAACCGCTAACCAACAAGTGATGAAGGCGCTTCGCAGTGCTTACCGCGATCGCAAAAAGAAAAAGCGTGATTTTCGCCGTCTGTGGATTACCCGTATTAACGCGGCTTCTAGACAACATGGTTTGAGCTACAGCCAGTTGATTGGTAATCTCAAAAAAGCTAACGTTGAACTTAACCGCAAAATGTTGGCACAATTGGCAGTTCTTGACCCTACAAGCTTTGCTAAAGTTGCAGAACTGGCAAACTCTGTTAAAGGATAAAGGTGACAACGGATGAATAACGGATGTAACAGATGTCCCCTTCGGGGAATTCAAAATTAAAAATTCAAAATTAAAAATAATCAACCCGTTTGAATTTTTAGTTGAAGCAAAACGAAGGTATACTATGAGTCGGTTACATCTGGTATTATCCGCTACCTTAATTTTAATTTTCTGCTTGTTTTCTCTAGGGACAGATTTGGTAGCATCTGCCGCGACTCTCCCAGAAATTCACAAGCGGGGTTATTTGACGGTTGCTGTAAAATATAACTTACGTCCTTTAGGCTTTAGAGATAAAAACGGCAATTTACAAGGTTTAGAAATTGATTTAGCCCAGCGTCTAGCAAGTGATTTGCTGGGTAAACCAGATGCTGTAAAATTTCGACCCGTAGCTAATAGCGATCGCTTACCTGCAATTCTCGAACATAAAGTTGACCTCGTTATTGCTAACGTTACAGCTACTGCATCACGCTCCCGCATAGTTAGCTTCAGTGTTCCTTACTATTATGATGGGGCAGCTATAGTTACAAAAAATACAAATATAAATCAGCTAAAAGATTTAGACAAACGCAAAATAGCTGTACTCAAGAACTCTAGCAATATCTATTATGTAAAATATTTTATACCTAATGCTGAATTAGTAGGCGTGAACTCCTACGCCCAAGCACGAGAAAAAATAGAAAGTAATGCTGTTGATGCTGTGGCGGCTGATAACAGCGTTCTTAGTGGTTGGGTACAAGAATCTCCCCAATATCACCTCTTAAAGAGCAAATTATCAGCAGAACCGTTATCTGTCGTCATGCCCAAAGGTTTGCAGTATGATGAGTTAAGAAGATGGGTCAATGAAGCGATCGCTCGTTATACAGCCACCGGTTGGCTCAAAGAACGTACACAGTATTGGGGATTAGGTAGTAGTCATTAACAGGGTGTAGGGGGTAGGGTATAGGGTGTAGGGAAGACAGCGTTGGACGGAGCTTGAACTCCCACACGAGCGTCTTTTCAAGAAGGGGCTTGTATGCGGCGCTGTCTGGAAGCCCCACACCCTGCCCGAACGGGGCTTGGTCAAGAAGAAAAAGTTAATAACTGACAGATGACACCCAACAACTGCCAAAATAGATAAAGAAGGAACTTTTAAGAGTCTATATTTCAGCCAATGGATAACAATCTAGTCCTTGTTTATCTCTCCATTTTCGTCGGGTTACTAGCATTTGCAGCTGTGAGTGTTTTTCGCCAGATTTTCAAAACGCGCAAGCTGGAAAACTCGCTTTCCAAGTTAAAAAACAAATTAACAAAAGAAAAAGGTACAGCCCAAGAATATTACGAATTAGCCAGTATTTATTCCGAAAAAAAAGTTTTTAACCAGGCTATACCCCTATTTCAAAAAGCTATTAAAGCTGCTGAGGAAGAGGGAGAAGAGAATATTGCCCCAGTTTATAACGGATTGGGTTATGTTTATTTCGCCCAAGAACAATACGATTTAGCTATTCGTCAGTACAAAGAAGCACTGAAATTAAAACCGGACTATGTAGTGGCTTTGAATAATCTCGGCCATGCTTACGAGAAGAAAAAATTAACTTCTCAGGCGTTGGAAATGTATGAAGCAGCATTAAAATTTGCACCCAATAACGCTACAGCAAAACGCCGTGCTGAATCTCTACGGCGCTTAGTTTCTGCGTAAATAGAAGATTTTACTGCACGCAGAGACGCAGAAGAGCAGAGAGTAATACCATGTAATTTTACTGTTTTTGAGCAAAAACATTGAAATAAATAGATGTATTTTGTTCTTAAACAGTATGATTTCCAGTTTACATTGTTTGTTTAGGTTAGCGATCGCTATCTTGGTTTGTGTTCATTTCTGGCTAGGTTTTCCTCAGATTACATCTGCTCACGAATTAATTAAACCTCATCCTCTTAACCCGTTAACAGAAAAGGAAATTAATACTGCTGTAGAAGTATTACAACGGGAAAAAAATTTAAGTGAAGCTGCATTTTTTTCCATGATCACTTTACAAGAACCTGATAAACAAGCAGTTTTAAATTTTAAATCTGGCCAAATATTTCCACGTCAGGTTTTTTTACAAGTTTATGAACAGGAACTAAATAAAACTTTTACAGGTACAGTAGATTTAAATAAAAATGCCATCACTAACTGGCAAGAAATACCCCAGGTGCAACCAGCTATTTTACCTCTAGATTATCAACTTGCAGAGGAAGTAGTTAAGGCTGATTTACGTTGGCAAAATGCCATGAAAAAACGGGGAATCAAAGATTTTGAGCAAGTACAAATCAGTCTTTGGGCAGCAGGAATACTCACTCCAGAAGAACAAAAAACAGGTAATCGGATTTGTCGTGCATTATCTTATTATCGGGGTAAATCTGGCAATTATTTTGCTCATCCTATTGAGGGAGTTTTAGTTACAGTTGATTTAAATAAGGGTAAGGTAGATAGTTTTGTTGATACTGGTGTAGTTGCTATATCCAAAGAAAACTGGGATTATGAGATTTCATCTTTTAAAAAATTAATTCCTCCACCAAAACCGTTAAAAATTTCTCAACCAGCAGGAACTACTTTTAAAATTCAAGGTAATGAAATTACTTGGCAAGGTTGGAATTTTCGTTATTTAATGCACCCCCGTGAAGGGTTAGTTTTATATCTTGTTAATTATCACGATGGGGAAAAATCTAGACCTATACTTTATCGTGGTAGTCTTTCAGAAATGGCAGTTCCTTATGGTGATCCTGATCCAAATTGGTCATTTCGTAATGCCTTTGATGTGGGTGAATACAACATTGGTTTATTAGCCAATAAACTAGCATTAGGCCAAGAAATTCCTGAAAATGGCGTTTTATTAGATGCTGTGTTTGCTAATGGTGAGGGAGAACCTTATCGAGTTACAGGTGTAATTGGTATTTATGAAAGAGATAACGGCGTACTTTGGAAACATTTTAATTATCATAGTCAAAAAAATTATGTACGTCGTAATCGAGAATTAGTGATATCAATGATTACGACAATTGAAAATTATGATTACACCTTGAATTGGATATTTCATCAAGATGGAACTTTAGAAGTTAAAAATGAATTAACAGGTATTGATTTACCACAGGGAACAAATTTAAATACACAAACTGAAAATCAAGCCTTTGGGCGATTGTTAGCTAAAAATATCTTTGGTGTTAATCATCAGCACTTCTTTAACTATCGTCTAGATTTAGACGTAGATGGACAGAAAAATTCTGTGATGGAAATGAATGTTAATTCTCTACCTATTAGTGACAAAAATCCTTTAGGTAATAGTATTACTGTGGCAGATACTCACTTAACCACAGAAAAAAATGCTGTGCGAGATGCGGATATTAAACATAGTCGAGAATGGATGATAGTTAATGCCGATAAAAAGAATAGTTTAGGCGTTCCTACTGCATATATGTTAACACCAGGGGGAAATACAATCATGTATGCAGTGGAAGGTGCAAAGATTAGAGAAAAAGCCCGTTTTGCAACTCATCATTTTTGGGTGACAAAATATAAAGATGGAGAAATGTATGCAGCTGGTGATTATCCTAATCAAAGCAAATTAGGAGCAGGTTTACCTAAATATATTGCTGATAATGAATCTGTAGATAATGAAGATATTGTGGTCTGGTATACAATGGGTATCACTCACATTCCTCGTCCTGAAGATTGGCCAGTCATGCCTAGACATGAACTAAGTTTTAAACTGATGCCTAGGGGATTTTTTAGTAGGAATCCGGCCATTAATTTAGGGGAATAATAAGCTGTTAAACCTTTAATTTGTACATTTCTGTACTCACTACTCACCACTCTCTACTCAGCACTCAGCACTCAGCACTCAGCACTCAGCACTCAGCACTCAGCACTCAGCTATTTCTCACCCGTCCTGCTAAGGAAGCAACTACAGATACCAATTGATCAGGTTCAATAGGTTTTGTCAGAAGCATTTGAAACCCAGCAGACAGAGCTTCTGCTTCTTCTGTATTTCCCGCATAGGCCGTCAATGCAGCAGCGGGAATTTGCCCTCCTGCTTCAGGAGTGAGCGATCGCACCTGACGCATCAAGGCGTAACCATCTTCCAAAGGCAGACCAATGTCAGATAAGAGTACATCGTAACTGCCAGGGTTAGCCATGAGTATTGATAGTGCCTCCCTTGCCGATCCAGCCTCTGTTACTTCCACTTCATAGTCTTCCAGCACGATTTTGAATAACTGCCGGATATCCGCTTCATCATCGACAATCAGCACCCGTATACCTGCCAAGGATGGGTAAGAGGGTGGGGAAGTTGGGGAAGAGGGAAAGACAACTGACTCTTGCGGACTGGTGACAGCAGATACTTCTAGTTGAGTGTGCAGAGGTAGCCTGACAGTAAAAGTTGTACCTTTCCCCACACCCGGACTTTCTACTTCCACTGTCCCACCGTGGAGTTCTACCAAATGACGCACAATTGAAAGCCCTAGTCCCAATCCCGGATTTGATTTGCTTCTGCTGCCATCAGCTTGACGGAAGCGTTCAAAAACAAAGGGGAGAAAATCTGTACTGATGCCTAGCCCAGTATCCCTAACTTGAATTTCAGCTTGGAAATCATTGTAGTCTAAGGTAACATCAATTCTGCCCCCCGGTGGCGTAAATTTAATCGAGTTAGAAAGTAAATTCCACATGACCTGCTGGATGCGAATCGGATCTCCAACTAAAGTTATGGGTGAGGAATCTAGTCTTGATTGAATTTGAATTTTTTTCGCTGCTGCGGCCAGATGCACAATCTCTATCGCTGCCTCAATCACAGGCACAAGCTTAATTGATTCGGCATCCAAACGTAGCCTACCGGTGCTAATGCGTGAAATATCCAACAAATCCCCAATCAGTAGATTTTGAGCCTTTGCACTGCGTTCAATGGCTGCCAATGCCTGATGAGTTGTAGCTTCATCTAGCTGTTTCTCACGTAGCAACTGTGTCCACCCCAGTAAAGAATTAAGTGGATTCCGTAACTCATGAGAGAGAATGGATAAAAATTCATCCTTAGCACGGTTAGCAGTTTCTGCCGCAGCACGGGCTGACTGTTCTTGAGCGAGGAGATGAGTACGTTCTGCTTCTAACTGCTTTTGTTGAGTGATGTCCTCAATGGCGAGAAGAATCAGTGAGCGATCGCTTATTTGTGGCATTTTCCGGGCATTGAGGCGCATAATTTTATGGCCAATTTCCTCAAATGTATGCTCCACCTCCAAATCCTGAAACTGGTATTGATGGGGGAGGATATCTTCTAAGAGCGATCGCAACTGGGGAATATTCCACTGTCCATTGCCAATTTCGTAAATGAGGCGATTTTCTGTTTCTTCTGGCACCACCATAAATGTGTCGTAGAAAAATTGATTAGCAGTAACCACTTGTAAATTCATATCCAGCACCACTAGAGATTGGCGCACAGTATCCACAATCGCTTCTGCATAATCACGGGATGCTCTAAGTTGCTCGGCACTGTCTTTGAGGGCGTTAATGTCAACTAAAACTACCACAGCACCGTCAATTTTGTTATCTATTGTCCGATAGGGACGGATTCGCAGGTCATACCTGTTACCATCTTGGTCTTGAACTTCCTGCGTTTTCAAATTCAGGCTGTTAATCACCTCTAAGATTTGTACTTCTAAATCAGGAACATTTAATCTGTGTTTAATATCACTCAACGACCGCCCCACATCTGTGGGAATGAGATTGAAGATTAGACCTGCGGCTGGAGTAAAACGACGAATCAGTAAATCACCTCCTAGCATCAAGATCGGAATATTGATACTACTAAGCAGATTTTGCAAATCATTACTAACCTGGGTTGATTCCAGATTCCGTCGTTGCAGTTCGTCGTTAATTGTATTTAGTTCTTCATTGGTGGCTTGAATTTCCTCCTTAGCAGTTTCTAGTTCCTCATTCGTACTTTGCAATTCTTCGTTGCTGGAGAGAATTTCTTCGTTAGCTGCTCTCAAGTCTTGATTAGTGGCTTGCTGCTCCTCAATAATAGATTGAAGATAGTCCTTAGTGCTGGCTAAATCCTGTTGAAGTTGGGCTATTTCTTGCTCATAACTAGCTTGTTGCCTCTGTTCAAACGGAATCAAGTTATCACCTGCATTTTCTTCCTGACTATCTCTAATTGCCTCTGGTGCAGAAGTTACTGACTCCAAATTATCCGCAAACAAAACTAAAAAGTAATATTCTCCTGCCCCTTGGGGTCGGAATGGAATCACATCAATACTCACCAGCCTCACTTGATTCTTCCGTCTGATTTGTATGCCTCCCTTACTTACAGTGACCCCTTGCTTTTTAGCTTGATGAATGACGGTGCGTAGCTCCAGGCGCAATTCTTCTTTAGCCATTTTCAGCAAGTTAAAACTGGGTCTGCCCGGTGCAGGTTCTAGATAGGGACTGGTCTGTCCTCGAAATTGCAAAATTTCCAGGTCACTGTTAACAATCACACCCACAGGGGCGTATTGGTTGAGGACAATCTGGTCAGCCTGTTTCTGTATTTCCAAACCATCTTTAACAGCCTCACTGACTGGCAATTGCGGTTTGACAGTTTCCAGGGAATAGTTACTGGTTATTAGCTCAATACCCAGCCGCCCAGATGCCATTTTCCGAGAATAAATCTTGTATCTTTTATCAACCAGTGCAAACAATTCAGAAAACTCGCCCACCGTCTCAGAAGTGCCTAACATCAAAAAGCCTGTGGGTTTGAGTCCATAGTGGAACATTGGCAGCACTTTCTTCTGCACCGTAGAACTTAAATAAATCAGCACATTGCGACAAGTAATTAGATCCATTCGAGAAAAAGGCGGATCACTAATGAGGTTTTGTCTGGCGAAAACACACAGTTCGCGCACCGGCTTGCTAATTTGGTAACCACCCTCTACCTGAATAAAGAAACGCCCTAAACGTTCAGGAGAAATATCTGCGACTTGACTAGGCTTATAGATAGCGGTTCTGGCTTTCTCAATCGCCACCTCATTGATATCCGTGGCAAAAATCTGGATAGGGATATTGATACCCTGATTGGTCAAAAATTCCAGTAAGGAGATGGCAATGGAGTAAGCTTCTTCACCGGTTGAACATCCTGCTACCCAAATGCGGAAGGGCGAATCTGGCTTGCGTCCCTCAGCTAGAACGGGAAATACTTTGGTTTTTAAAGCTTCAAAGGCTTCCAAATCTCGGAAAAAACTGGTGACAGTAATCAGCACATCCTGATATAGCGCCGTCACTTCCGCTGGGTTTTTCTGGAGATACTCAACGTAATCCTCCAGCTTATCCAACCGATACAAAATCATCCGCCGCAGAATCCGTCGCTTCAGGGTTGTCTGTTTGTAATGGCTAAAGTCAACACCTGTAGCTGCCCGCAGCAGATGGAAAATCCTTGACAGAGCGTCTGTGCCTTCTGGCATGATTTCAGTGGTTTTGACTGGTGTGGGGCGCTTGACGTAAGGATGGGTGCTGATGTTTGCCAGTTCCTGGGCAATTTGTTGGGGGGTGAGAATAAAGTCCACATAACCAGAGGCCACAGCAGTGTTGGGCATACTACTAACTTTTGCTGATTCCTCACATTGGGCAAAGGTAATGCCCCCTGCTGCCTTGATGCTTTCCAATCCTCTGGTACCATCTCCATCACCACCTGATAGCACAACACCAATGGCTTTACTTCTCATCGCTTCCGCTAGGGAACAAAAGAAACTATCAACGGTCAGTGATATACCGTGAGTCTTCTCACGCGGTTTGAGTTTCAGTTTTCCTTCCGTAATGGTCATTGTGGCACCGGGCGGAATCACATAAACATGATTCGGTTCTACTTGCATCCCATTTTCAGCTTCAGTTACCGGCATTTGGGTTGTCCGGGAAAGAATCTGTGTCAACATACTTTTTTGCTGGGGATTCATGTGTTGAACTAGCACAAATCCCATGCCAGTATCAATTGGCAAATAGCTCAATATTTGGGTGAAAGCTTCTAATCCACCAGCGGAAGCTCCCATGCCGACAATTGGAAATAATTCCTTCTCTTGATCCTGCTGCTCTTCGGCGACTGTTTTCGGTAAAGAGTCATTGGTTTGAGATTCCCCAGAAGACGGCCTAGAGTTCATAATTATGCACCTGATTTAGATGTCAAGGTGTTAAATCTTAAATAACCAATCTTGACTCGATGTTTCTAGTCTAATCAAATAAAATACGAATTTAGGCAAATAAATCTTTCTTCATCAGCTGAGAAACTTTGAATTTGCATAACGATGGCGGGCAAGATGCCCAAACGAAGCAATGCATTTCACAAAATCGCATCGTTACCTTATGACCTGGCAAGAGGCACTTAAAACCGCCCATTTCCCTGAACGATATGCTTCACTGTCGTCAACGTTTCCAAACTCATAAACCCCCGGCGATGTCCTTTTTGATTGGACATTCCCAAAAATACCGCATCTCCCCGTGAGGAATTGCGGGAAAAACGCGGGGATGCGTTGATGTAGGTGGAGGCGCTATTGACTCCTAAAGCAAATTGCCGACTTTCTTGGTAAGATTCTGTGACAATACAATCAGCATGACCGCTACTATATTGATTAATCCAAGCGATCGCTGCTTCTAAACTATCCACTAATTTAAACGCTACTGTCTTGGTTAAATAGGGAATTCCCCATTCTCCTTCTTTGGCTAACTGCAACTGGGGAAAGGCTTCTACTAGTTCCGCATCTGCTTTGAGTTCAAAGCCTTTTTCTTTTAAGCTATTCCACAACACAGACAAGGAAGATGGTAAAGCTTGACGATGAATCAGCACTTTTTCAATGGCGTTTACTCGATCTGGTTCACTCTCATGGCTATCGAGAATCATCCACCGAACCATTTCCAAGCTGCTATTTAGGGACCAGTAGAGGTAACAATTACCCATGGCTGATTTTAAAACTGGACAAGTTGCTTGTCTAACCACCTGTTGAATTAAGCTGGAACGTCCGTAGGGAATAACTAAACTTAAATACTGGTCTTGGGTAACTAAATCACGCAAAGAAGCTCCATGTTCGGCTGTAACTAATTCTATGCTCCCTGGTGGTAAACCAACTTCACTAATAGCATTTTGTAGCACTTGGGCGATCGCTGCGTTGGAATGACTGGCTTCTGTACTACCTTTTAAAATAATGCTATTACCAGTTTTTAAACAAAAACCAGCAGCGATCGCCCCCAAATCAGGAAAAGCCTCATAAATAAATCCAATCACTCCCAAAGGCATTAACTGGGTATAACTCTGAGAATCTTCCTGTTGATAATCGGCGGTTCTCACCCGTCGCAGCGGATCTGACAATTCCCCTAAGCGTTGAAGAATGGTAACAGTATTCTCTAACCTGGAAGGAGTTAGTTTCAGCCAATCCAAAATTAATTCTGATACCGCCATTTCTCGACTTGCTTCTAAGTCCAATGTATTGGCTTCGAGAATATCGTCGAATGCATACTCTAGGGCCTGTGCCATCGCTAACACAGCACGACTCCGATCCGCCCCTTTGGTAATCCCTAACTTGAGGGAAGCTTGATAAGCGCGTTTGGCGCTGTTTATGGGTTCGGGACAATCATCAAAAACTTCAACAGTCATCCGATTTTGGATTTTAGATTTGGGATTTTGGATTGATTCCACGGATAAATCCGGGGTTTGAGAATTTGAGATTTTGAATTTTGAGTTGATTCCACAGATCAATCCGGGGTGATCATTGAATTAACGTCTGTAGGTAAGCCAGACCATAATTGCTGGCAGAATAGCCAATAACACCGCTACTATAGCCCAAGCAATCAGACTAGAACCATTTGCCAAGCGTAATGCTAATGGTAGCCATATAATCACTAGCACGAAAATAATGCCCAACGCTATCGGCAAATAACTTTCTCCCAATTTCGGTTGGATCACATTCCAACTATTCCCCGTCCAGCGCCAAGCCCGCTTATAGGGATAGGTGGTAGAAAGTTGCTCCAGCACATAACCATTATCTTCGACAACGAATATTTGCTGGCAGCGATCGCAACCAAAAGCTTCTGTCAGAGTGATCGGTATTAATCGCCCCCGACGACGACAAGGACAAGTATAGTCCGTATTTAAATCTATTTTTTCAGGTTTTTGAGATGGCACAAGCGGTCTAAATAACTTGAGCGTGTTTTTGTTAACAGTTATAGGTGGATGTACCAAGAATTATTTCTTGGATTACCTATTTCGACAAATTCGCTTTGCTGGTTAATGCCCACTTCAGCTTAATTCATGTCGAATATATCCACACTTAGCATTAGTTCTAGTATATTTCTGCCAGCATTGTTGCCGCTATTTTCAATCCGACAAAATACCCAACAGAAAGCAGCTATCAGCGTTTAGCTATCAGCATTAAATCCCACCCTGATAAAACCTTATGTAAACTGAAGGTCTGGAAATCCACCATTGATCTCACAGACCTTAAATACATATTTAATACTACTTTCAAAGCGGGTAACGCGATTCGAACGCGCGACATCAACCTTGGCAAGGTTGCGCTCTACCACTGAGCTATACCCGCGAAACTCAACATATTCTTAGTTTGTCAGATTTATTCTGGTTTGTCAACCCCTAAATTGAATTTTTTTGGTAAGAGGGAACAGGTGACAGGTGACAGGTGACAGGTGACAGGTGACAGGTGACAGGTGACAGTTAAGAGGTAATAGGGAATAGGGAATAGGTGATCAATACAACATTATTCTCCCCTGCTCCCCCACACCCTACACCCCACACCCTGCAC
>NZ_LUFH02000142.1 GCF_001586785.1 Sphaerospermopsis aphanizomenoides BCCUSP55 | reverse complement strand
CATATAGATATAATAGATGTAATTAAAGAAGTATTCAAAAAAGCTGATACAAACAATATTCGAGTTATCCGCAAAACTAAATGGCTTATTGATGAGTTTATTCCCTTAATGAAAGATTGGGAAGAGAGTTTGCGTCATCAAATTATCAGAAATATTATTGTTATTAATATAGCAAAATTAGATACTGAATTTTACAAAAAATTTCCTAGTATTAAAGGCACTAAATCAGCTTTTCTGTTTTCATCAGATATATCAGAAGAGCAAGTAAAATCTCAACCTAAACAAGATATATTTCAACAAGAAATAGGAGATATAACTTGGCTAAAAATATATTTTGGCTTTCGTCCTCTACAAGAAATGGATGAAATGATAATTCAATTAGTTACAACATCCTTTATTGATAGAGATAATTTCAATCAAATAGGTATGTTCTTGAATGAGCGAGAGAAGAAAAGCGAATTTGATGTAAAAATACGTATTATTCAAGACCTATGCTTTAATTCATTCGCAGACAATGAAAAAAAAATATCTGATGAAATAATTAATTACCTCGAAGAACATAATCTTGATTTAAGAATTTATGAATTTGATCAAATTAAATTATTTGCTTCAAAAGTGGGACTGAATATAAACAACTACGAAATATCCTTAGTGAAAGAAATAATACAAAGAATATTTTATGAAATAGCAGACGATGATATAACTACTTTTGATGAGATAATTAGATTACAAGAAAAACTAGCGGCTTATCCTGACTTATATATAGACTTTAAAGAGAAAGAAAAACAGTATGCTAAAACATTAGATATTAATACAATTTTCTATAAAATCATACATCCTGATTCAGAATCTTTATTGATTTTCTACATTAAACTTTGTCGAGAATATAAAAACATGAGCGAATAATGTCAATGGTTAGAAGAAGAAAATAAAAATGTAAATTTTTTATCAGTACAAAAAATGTTACAGGGAAATATACCTCTATACACAGAATATTTAAAAACAGATTTAGAAATTATCTCACAAAACTTAGAAACAGCGATTCGTCAATTAGCTCACAAAAGTGAATTGAATAAAAATAGAGCAAAGTACCTTTACAATATAGATATAGATAATCAACCTCATCCTGAAAATCCTTAAATCCTGGACATCCTGATTCAGACAAAAAACATTACTGAATATCCAACAGAATGCTTTAAAATCCCCAACACCATGTAAAATACATAATTCAGACTGTATTTCCTCAACAACATGGGTAGCACATTTGGTCATCTTTTCCGAATCACAACATTTGGCGAATCTCACGGCGGCGGTGTGGGTGTTATCATTGATGGTTGTCCCCCACGACTGGAAATTTCCCCGGAAGAAATTCAATTTGAACTAGACAGAAGACGGCCAGGACAAAGTAAAATCACTACACCCCGCAAAGAAGCGGACACCTGTGAGATATTATCAGGAGTCTTTGAAGGTAAAACCCTGGGAACACCTATTTCTATCTTAGTCAGAAATAAAGATACCCGTTCCCAAGATTACGATGAGATGGCGCAAAAATACCGTCCTTCCCATGCAGATGCAACTTATGATGCAAAATATGGGTTTAGAAATTGGCAAGGTGGTGGTAGATCCTCAGCACGTGAGACAATAGGTAGGGTAGCTGCTGGTGCGATCGCTAAAAAAATTCTTCGTCAAGTTGCAGGTGTGGAAATTATTGCTTATGTGAAGCGCATCAAAGACTTAGAAGGAACTGTTGATACAAACACTGTAACTTTGGAAGATGTAGAAAGCAATATCGTCCGTTGTCCAGATGGGGAAATTGCCAACCAAATGATAGAATTAATTGAAAAAACTGGTAGAGATGGTAACTCTATTGGTGGTGTAGTTGAATGTGTAGTGCGGAATGTTCCCAAAGGTTTAGGTGAACCTGTTTTTGATAAATTAGAAGCAGACTTAGCAAAAGCAGTAATGTCCCTACCTGCAAGTAAAGGGTTTGAAATTGGTTCAGGTTTTGATGGAACATTATTAACTGGTTTTGAACACAACGACGAATTTTATATTGATGAAAACGGAGAAATTAGAACCGTAACCAACCGTTCTGGTGGCATTCAAGGAGGAATTTCTAACGGGGAAAATATTATTTTAAGAGTTGCTTTCAAACCAACCGCAACTATTAGAAAAGAACAAAAAACCGTAACTAAAGAAGGAGAAGAAACAGTATTAGCTGGAAAAGGAAGACATGATCCTTGTGTATTACCGCGTGCTGTACCGATGGTTGATGCAATGGTGGCGTTGGTTTTATGTGACCATCTCTTAAGGAATCATGGACAATGTCAAGTGTTATAGAAATTATAGAAATTTGCTATTTCTGAGTACGGAATACCGACAACTGAATGCTGTAGGAGTTGACAATGTTAAATTCCTACAAACCATTACCATGACTCATTTTTGTCTGATAAATTTTAACAAACCGACTAATACCTTTGAAACGATAGTCTCCCATTTCTTGAAAGTCCGAACGTTGGGACAGCATTTTATAAGTAACCTCACTAATTACACATTCACCAGGAGGACAAATTGGTTCCATTCTCGCGGCCAAATTAATTGTTGCTCCTAAAGCTGTATAATCTACCCTTTGAGAACTGCCCACATCACCAACAACAGCTTTACCACTATTAACAGCAATGCGTAATTGTAAAGGTTCAGGCCAAAAATTCTGAGTATTGAGGTTTTGCAGACGGGAAAGCATACCCTTGGCAGCAGCAACCGCTCTTTCTGGATGGTCTGGCTGTGGTTCAGGAGCGCCAAAAAACGCCATAATACAATCACCAATATATTTATCTAAAGTGCCGCCATAAGCAAACACTTCTTGTAACATTTCCTCAAATAAATAGTTTAATAATTCAGCAATTTCTTTGGGTGTGAGTCGTTCAGAAATAGCAGTAAAACCTACTAAATCAGCAAACAAAATACTAATTTCGCTTTCCGTAGGAGCTAAACGTCCATCCAGAAATCCTCTCACTGAGATTAATTGCTGGACAACACCTGGTGAATGATACCTTTCTAAACGATGACGAATCACTTCTTCAGTTTTCAATTTATCTAACAATAACCAACGTTGAACACCAGAAGCAACAAGATTTGCTAAAGCTGAAAAAAAGCTGAGTTCTTCCTGACCTTCATCTGTCCAGTGAGATGAATAAAGTTGAGCATCGGCATAGAGAACACCAACTACTTTGTTTTCATCCCACAAAGGTACTGCCATTGCACTACGAATACCTTTAACTAAAATACTTTCTTCACCAGAAAACCGTTCATCGGCTTGGGTATTAGCACTTTGAATAGCGACTTTTTCTTTAAATACCTTTTGACAAATACTGCGACTAATCCATACACCTTCTGTCGGGAAATTTTGTTCTGGGGAACTATCTCTAGTTGCCGAATTCATTAGTTTTAAATCACCAGAACCATTAACATCAATTAATAATGCCAACCTTTCAATGCCATCTATATAACGAAAAACTACTTGTTGTACCTGAGAAAAAATTTCTTCAATAGATGTTGCGGCACAGAGGTTTTTTGCTATATCTACCAAATCTTTCAGACGAGCAATAGTTTTATCTTTATTTTTTTTACTACCACTAATATCACTTGCTTCTATCCATTTTTGTTGTAATTCTTCTACATCTCGTAATATGGTTATTTTCTGACCACTAGTTTCCAGATTTGGTCTGTACTGAGGTGGTAAGTTTTCCAAAGTAGGTGAAAATGCTACTACCAACTTGACATTACCCAACCAAATCACATCTTTGTCATGCAATTCTCGGGATGAAGTGACAGGATGTTGATTAATTTGCGTCCCATTTTTACTACCCATATCCTCAATAGTCCACCCACCATTGATGGTTTTGACAATACGGGCGTGTTTGCGGGAAACTCCCCCAAAAGGTAAAAATAAATCGCATTCGGGCAAACGACCGATGACGAATACATCTTGCGTCACGGAAACTGAGGTTTCAGTATTAGCCTCTATGATGAGTAGCGTAAGTTCAGTCCTGACTGTCATATCATTTATACTGAAAGCTAGGAACACAAGTATTGTAATATTACTTAGGGCTTACGCATCAAATACCAGGCATCCGGTGAATTACCACTAGATTTTAGACATAAACTAGGTTAGATTGCGTAAGTCATAACCTTACCTTGTCTTTACAATACTGTTAACGGCATTAAAACAAATTTAGATGTAGTAAATATTACTAAAACAATCAATAGAAAAGAATGAGGGACTTATCTTCTGTATCACGCTATTTGTGCAATGGTGTAATACTAACTTGATGTGAGGCTGCACAAAATCCTGAAATCCATTGATTAATCCATCTTTATCTGTGTTCATCTGCGTTCATCTGCGTTCAATTATTCTTGATATTTTATTCTCTGGAGCTTCATATTAATTTGGTATAACTCAATGGTGTGCATAAGTTATACTATCTATTCTGGATTTCCTGTTCCCTATTCCCTCCCCACACAAGTCAATATGGCTACGCTATCAGGAATCAAACCAGATGGGTTTAATTGGCAATTAAAACATATTTTGTATATCTTAAGACGGTGCAAATAATTTAAACATTATATAATAATCCTATCACTTCAACATCTGATTTTTTGGACAGAACCCCAAATTAATCTGCCATAGTAATCAAAAAGTATGTCTCCAAAGTCTCCCGTAATCAAATTTTATTCCGTCAATTTTATTTTCCTATTAGCAACTATTGTTGTGGTAATTGTATCTACACTATATCCCTTTAATTTTTTCTTACCTACTAATCTTTCCTAATCTGATTTTTTTGCCAGTTTTAATCATTCCAGCTTTTTTCAAGTTCAGGTCAATAATGTTTTACTATTTATGCCTTTGGGTTTCTATTGTGGTAATTTTTTGCAGAAACTTAGGATCAATGTAATATTACAAATTATTATAGTTTTTCTGCTGAGTGCTGGCTTATCATCAACAGTTGAAGTTTTGCAAATATTTCTCCCTTCTAGAACTCCGACACCAGCAGATATTTTTAATAACACTTTTGGGGGATGTTTGGGTTTTTTAGGGTTTTATTTGTGGAATTACCCAAGCTTAAGGAAAATCAGTATTTCGAGGGTATCAAATTCACAAATAAAAATAATTGGATTGATGCTTGCTTATCTTTCTCTCACTTTGCTGATTTCACTTTTCTGGCAAAGCACAATCAACTTGAGTAATTGGGATTTAAATTATCCATTGTTACTTGGTAATGAACATAAAGCCAATAGACATTGGCAAGGGTATATCTCTGAAGTTTATATCATGGATCGGGCGATATCAACTTATGAAGCCAGAAATGGATTAAATGATTCTAATTATTTTCAAGATTTAGGTGATTCGCTCTTGGCTAATTATCAATTACAGGGCCAATGTTGTTATCAAGATCAAACAGGAAATTCTCCAGAATTAGTCTGGCAAGGTCAGCCGCAAAATCTCCAGATAAACCAAGGTGTTTTTTTGAGTTATGGCCAATGGCTAAAAACAACAGGATCAGTAAAAACTATCAGTCAAAGAATTAGTGAAAAATCTGAATTTACACTGAGTGCTAATCTGGCAACTGACAATCATCAACAAACTGGCCCGGCGCGGATTATTTCAATTTCTAATCATGCTTTACAGCGTAATTTGAGCATTTCACAGCAGGGTAATTCCCTAGATTTAAGAGTAAGAACTCCCATCACTGGAGAGAATGGTTCAGATTTAAAACTGATGATTCGTGATGTTTTTGTTGATGATAAATACCATAAAATTATAATCACATATTCTAGAGGAACTGTTCAAGTGTATATAGATAAAGTAGAAAATTTGTACTCTTTTAATTTACTGGATTTAATTCCCTTCACTCAAAAATTATTTTATTACGCGCTGACTTTTATTCCTTTAGGCGCAGGTTTAGCTATATTAAGTCTTTTTGCCAAAAATAAGGTGATGTTATCTAGGGTATTGGTTGGAAGTGGTATTTTATTACCTGCTATTCTTCTGGAGGTGATTTTAATTAGTGCAACTCCTAAAACACTGAATTGGAAAAACATATTGCTAGGAATATTATTTACAGCAGTAACAATGTTAATTTTTAGACTCAGAGCAGAATATTTACAAGCTAGAAGTTAATTCAGAAGTATATTCAGTACAACAAACACCCATTTATTGCTGAAATTTTCCACAACACCCAAAAATAAAGAAACCTTAAGCGATCGCACCCCATCCCCCACATCACGCTATGATCAGAGATAGTGCCTAAACTGTGCCTAAAATCTCAGCATCTACCATGACTACTCCCACACCAGAACCCCAGCAACCAAATATACCTCTTAGCGATACAAAACTGGTAGAAGATCGCAGCAAGCTGAGTAAAATGTATCAGCACTATGTAGAAATGAAGGATCAATATCCTCATGCGTTGCTGCTATATCGCGTCGGTGATTTTTTTGAAACTTTTTTTCAAGACGCTGTAACCGTATCCAGAGAATTAGAATTAGTTTTAACCAGTAAACATGGGGGTGAGGTTGGTCGTGTAGCTATGACTGGTGTCCCTCATCACGCTTGGGAACGGTACACCACCCTACTGGTAGAAAAAGGTTATGCTGTGGTAATTTGTGACCAAGTAGAAGATTCATCGGAAGCGGTGGGTTTGGTAAAACGGGAAGTGACCCGCATCCTTACACCAGGGACTTTGCTGGAAGAAGGAATGCTGAAAGCAAGTCGTAATAATTACTTGGCGGCTGTGGTAATTGCGGTTAATCATTGGGGTTTGGCTTATGCTGATATATCAACTGGGGAATTTCTCACTTGTCAAGGTAGTGATTTAGAACACTTGACCCAAGAGTTAATGCGATTGCAACCATCGGAAGTGTTGTTTCCCACCAATGCACCCGATTTAGGTACTTTATTACGTCCGGGGGAAACTTCACCATCTCTTCCTCAATGTTTACCACCGACATTTTGTTATAGTTTGCGATCGCAAGTTCCCTTTGCTCAAGCCGAAGCTAGAAGTAAATTATTGCAGAAATTCAAATTGCGATCGCTCGAAGGTATTGGTTGTGAACATTTACCCCTCGCTGTTCGCGCTGCTGGTGGACTTTTGGAATATATCGAAGATACCCAAAAACAAAACACCGTACCTCTACAATTATTACGCACCTATACCCTCACCGATTATCTCATCGTTGACCACCAAACCCGCCGCAACTTAGAAATTACCCAAACCGTGCGCGATGGTACTTTTCACGGTTCTCTGTTATGGGCTTTAAACCGCACAACCACCGCAATGGGCAGTCGGGCGTTAAGAAGATGGTTGTTACAACCGCTACTTGATATCAAAGGTATTAGGGCGCGACAAGATACCATTCAAGAGTTGGCAGAAAATACACCTCTGCGTCAAGATTTACGGACATTATTAAGGCAAATCTATGATTTAGAACGATTAACAGGTCGAGCAGGTTCAGGAACAGCCAATGCCAGGGATTTAATGGCTTTAGCTGATTCTTTCTCTCGTTTACCTGAATTATCGCAAATAGTAGAAGATGCTCGTTCTCCCTTCCTCAAAGCTTTGCAAAAAGTTCCACCTGTACTGGAAGTATTGGCAGAAAAGTTACACGCTCACATCGTAGAATCACCACCTATTCATTTAAAGGAAGGGGGTTTAATTCGCCCTGGGATAAATCCGCAGTTGGATGAAAGAAAGGCTACAGTAGAAAGTGATCAGCAATGGATTGCAAATTTAGAAGTTGATGAAAGAGCAAGAACAGGAATTCCTAATTTAAAGGTAGGATTTAATAAAACCTTTGGTTATTACATCAGTATTTCCCGTTCCAAGTCTGACCAAGTTCCTGATAATTACATCCGTAAGCAAACTCTGACGAATGAGGAACGTTACATTACTCCTGACTTGAAAGAGAGAGAAGCACGAATCCTGACAGCGCGAGATGATTTAAATCAGTTGGAATATGAGATTTTCGCCGCTTTACGGGATGAAGTGGGTTCTCACGCCGAAACTATTCGCAATATTTCCCGTGCGGTTGCGGCGGCGGATGTATTATGTGGTTTGGCTGATTTGGCTGTACATCAAGGTTATTGTCGTCCGGAAATGGTGGAAGGCCGGGAAATTGCGGTTGTTGATGGCCGTCATCCGGTGGTTGAACAGTCTTTACCTGCTGGGTTTTTTGTTCCTAATTCGACTTGCTTGGGGGGAAAGGAAACGAACCGCAGAGACGCAGAGGACGCAGAGGAAGAGGGGAAGAAGAATATACTCCCCACCTCCCCATTTTTATATCCGGATTTGGTGATTTTAACTGGTCCTAATGCGAGTGGGAAGAGTTGTTATTTACGTCAGGTGGGTTTAATTCAGTTAATGGCGCAAATTGGTAGTTTTGTCCCTGCTAGGTCTGCTAGGTTGGGAGTTTGCGATCGCATTTTTACCCGTGTTGGTGCTGTTGATGATTTAGCCACTGGTCAATCTACTTTTATGGTAGAAATGAATGAAACTGCTAATATCCTTAATCATGCAACTGCTAGGTCTTTGGTTTTGTTGGATGAAATTGGTAGGGGAACTGCAACTTTTGATGGTTTATCAATCGCTTGGGCTGTGGCAGAATATTTAGCAGTGGAAATTAAAGCTCGGACTATTTTTGCTACTCATTATCATGAGTTAAATGAATTGGCTAGTATTGTTTCTAATGTGGCTAATTATCAAGTTACTGTGAAAGAATTACCTGATCAAATTATCTTTTTGCATCAAGTTCAACCTGGTGGTGCGGATAAATCTTATGGAATTGAAGCGGGAAGGTTAGCGGGTTTACCAACGGTGGTAATTCAACGAGCAAAACAGGTGATGGGACAAATTGAAAAACATAGTAAAATTGCAATGGGTTTGCAGAATTTGGAATAATCAACCGTTCTCCACTTTTTCTAAACACTCCTGCAATTTTTTCGCCAGCACCCTAACATCAGGTTCATCAAGTAAAGAAAGATGAGAACCAGGAATGTGATAAATATCTAATCTACCTGTAACTATCTCACCCCAACCAAATTGAGAATCGTATTTTACACCTATTTTCTCACTCCGATTTTCATCCTCCGTTCTCAACAAAGTCACTTTACCTGAATAAGTTGGAAATTTATATTCCCGCAAAGCTTGGGTGTTAGCATCCATAATTCGTAAATACTTATCAGTGGCTTTGGAATTTACACATTGCTGGAAAATCTGAAGTGCTATTTTTAAATAATTTTTGCATCTCTGTTTGATAGAATATTTTGCGTGTTTACTCCAATTTAAAACTTTCTTCAACAAGTAACAATGACCTCCTGTGATGATTTTCTGGCAATGTAAAGGAATTCTTTTCAGAAATGATAAACGTTGGTAGTACCCTGGACGACAAGTATCTAACATAGCTAAAAAGCTCACTTTTTCACCTTGTTTTTGCAGTTGTCGTGCCATTTCATAAGCAACAACACCACCAAAAGAATATCCTCCTAGAAAATAAGGCCCTTGTGGTTGAATAGTCCGTATTTGTTGAATATAGTGGGTGGCCATGTTTTCCACTCTCACTAAAGGCGGCTGTTTTCCATCTATTCCTTGGGGTTGCAGTCCATAAACAGGTTGTTCATTCCCTAAATGTATTGCTAAATGACGATAACAAAGTAGTTCTCCACCGAGAGAGTGAACTAAAAATAAAGGTGGTTTAGAACCTTGGGGTTGAATTTCCACCAAAGATGAATGATAGGATTTTGCTGTTAAAGTATTTACTAAATCTTGGTTTTGACGGATAATTTGGGCGATCGCAGCTACCGTACCAACGGGAAACAAAGATGCTAAAGCCAATTTTTTGCCAAATTTCTGTTCGATAGCTGCAAATATTCGCACAGCTATCAGCGAATTTCCCCCTAGTTCAAAAAAGTTATCTTGTCTCCCAATAGGTTGAACACCTAAAAATTCTTCCCATATTTGTGTTAGCTGATATTCTATATCATCAACAGGTTCTTCAAAGTTTGCTGTTATTTCTGGTGTTATTAATTCAGGTGCAGGTAAAGAGCGTCTGTCTGTTTTACCATTAGGTGTTAATGGTAAAGCATCCAAAAATACAAAAGCACTAGGTATCATGTATTCTGGGAGTTTATCTTGTAAATATCGTCTTAATTCTTGAGTAGTTAGTGCAGGTTTTTGTTTAGGTACAAGATAAGCTACTAACCGTTTTTCTCCAGGAATATCTTCACGAGCTATCACTACAACTTCTTTGAGATTACCACTCTTAAAAAGTACCATCTCAATTTCTGTTACTTCAATTCTGAAACCTCTAATTTTTACCTGAAAGTCTTTTCTGCCGACATGAACTAAACAACCATCAGCTTCAATACGTCCTAAATCACCAGTGCGATAAATTCTTTCAGTTCCACCTTGAATATGAGAAGTAAATACAGTTTCTGTTAATTCTGGTTTTTGCCAATAACCTAAAGCTAAATACTTACTTTTAACAGCAATTTCACCAATATTGCCAATTTCAACTTCTACACCTGCATCATCCAAGAGTACAACTTCCATTCCTTCGACCGCATAACCAATGGGAACATTACTTCCCAGAATTTTCGTATCTTTATCAACAATGAAATTCCTAAAAGTTCCCGTTTCAGTTGCACCTAAACTTGCATAGAGAATACATTCATCAGCAAAATATTTTTTGTAATTTTCAACATCTCTAATTAAGGTAGCTTCTCCACCTAATTTAACTAAGCGAATTTTAGGAAATTGTTCCCCACCTGTGAAGCTGTCCACAAAATGGCGAAACAGAGTAGTAAAGGAATGATAAATAGTAATTTCTTCTATAATTAGCCAATTGACTAAATTGTTTAATCCTTCTTTTTTGACATCATAGGAATAAAGAGCCGCACCATTAAGCAAGGTATAAAAAATACATAATAATCCACCCAATGCACTACATGAATAAAGAAAAATTACCTTATCTTCTGGACTAATAAGTAAGGTATTTGTATCAGTCATGCAGTAGTGCAAAGAATTTATATGACTCTGAACTACTCCTTTTGGTTTACCAGTTGACCCACTTGTGTAAATGATATAAGCTGGATTTTCAGGTAATATGTGAATGTGGAGATTTTCTGTGGAGATATGATAGGAAATTTCATCAATATTCAAAATTTCACAACCATGACTAGCTAATTCACGAGCTAAAGTTAAATTCTGATTATTGGTAATAATAAAAACAGCTTGAGCATCTTCGACGATATAAGCAAGTCTATCAACAGGAAATGAAGAATCTAGAGGTACAATAATCTTTCCTGTTTTCAATCCACCAAAGATGCTAATAATAAAATCTGCTCCTTTTTCGAGCAACAAAGCAATCACTTCTAATTTCTCTCCTCTTTGAGAGAGAATAGCATTTGCTAATTGGTTGGCTTTTTTGTTTAATTGTTGATATGTAAGAGTTTCATTCGTTGTTTTAATAGCTATCGCATCAGGATATTTATTAACCTGCTGTTCAAACCGAGAAGGTATAGATTGCTGAATATCTGAAGTATTGAAGCGAACAAATCCAGATGGTGCAGTAATTAATTTATTGCTAATAAATTTTTGATTGCAAATATGGCTGCGAACTAGAGAAGAAATATTATTCATGGTTTCACAAAAATAATTAACAATTGAAAAGTCTGAGAGAAATTTTTCTCATTTTAGAAAATATCAAAAAAAGGATCTATACCCTTAAAAATTTAGATTAAGGATTTGTGAGTAAATTGCCTAAAAATTTGAGTTTTACGCTGAATCTTTACGACATTAGCCAAAAATATTCTACATATAAATGAGTGAAGCTCATGCAGCTATATTAGTTAGAAATATTTATTTTTTGTCCTCCATAAACATTTTTAGATTTATAAAAACCGATGGTACAGGCT
>NZ_LUFH02000141.1 GCF_001586785.1 Sphaerospermopsis aphanizomenoides BCCUSP55 | reverse complement strand
GCCAGATTGAATACTATAGTTGAGGAATTACTAGAACAGTGGGATTGCAAACTGATTGAGTTCAACGGAGAGGAAGACCATGTTCATGTACTTTTTCAATACCATCCAGACGTTGAACTTAGTAAATTAGTAAATAATCTCAAGTCTGTATCGTCCAGAAAATTACGCCAAGAATTTTCAGAACACTTGGAACAGTTCTACTGGAAAGACGTATTTTGGAGCGGCTCGTACTTTGTGGCTAGTTGTGGCGGTGTTACTGTTTCTACCCTTAGAAAATATATAGAAGCGCAAGAGACCCCAGAAAAAAAAACTTAGAAATTGTTCGTTTCCTCCACGTCCTCTTTCCTCGCCTATGGCATTGGTCAGAGGACATTCGTCAACTCACGCACATTCATCCCACACTCCTAAGAGTGAGTGTAGGACTTCTGCTGAAAAAGTTAAACAAGCATTTTGAAATGTTATGTGTTACTTTCTGATTAAATAGAAACATTGCTAATATTCAGTATATTTGCCGAGAAAGATGAGTTATCTGTTTGTTAAATGGATTACTGAGAGATGTGGCAAGGTGTCACTAAAAACCTTGGTAATCGTACCATTTGTACTGCAAACCGTGGGAGTTGTGGCACTTGTAGGTTATTTGTCATACCGTAGCGGCGAGGTGGCAGTAGAAAAATTGGCAGATAAGTTGATGGATCAAACAGTACAACGGATTAGCGATCGCCTCGACACCTCTTTGCAAACGCAACAACAAGTAGTGGCAGTCAATCACCAGGCTTACCAGCAGGGTTTTCTGGATATCAACAACAATGAGCAACTACAAAACCATTTTTGGCAGCAAATGAATTTATCCCCATCCTTGGGGTCTGTTTATTTTATCAACGAACAGGAAGAACAAGTTAGCTACAGACGGTTGCTGAGTCAGGAGATGATTACCGAAGTCGAACAGCTAACTGGGAAAAGGTTAAAAATGGGGACATTGTACTTAGCCAAGGTCAGACAACCACAGCCAAAAAAACGGAACTATTATTTGCTAGATGAACAAGGACAACCAAGAGAATTGTTTCATACTTTGGCAGTCGATAACAGTAAAATCGCCTGGTTTCCTGATGCCAAAGCAGCCAAAAAACAAACCTGGACATCAATTTTTGTTTACCGAGCGTTTCCAACATTGGCTATTAACGCCATCGCTCCTGTATACGATACTAGTGGAAAATTTCAAGGGGTTTTTGGCTCTACTACTTCGCTTTCCGATATTAGTGCATTTTTAAAACAACTAAAATTTTCGCCTAGGGGACAGGTTTTTATTATGGAGCGTTCTGGCAATTTGGTGGCTACATCCACTCCAGAACTCCCATTAATCAAGCATGAACAAAAACCACCAACTAGGTTGCTTGCTACCCACAGTCAGGATACCTGGACAAAGGCAGTTGCGGTTAAATTACAGCAGCAATACAGTAATCTCCAGCAAATTAACACTTCTCGTCATTTTCAAGTAGGGTTGAGAGGAGAAACGCTGTTTGCTCAAGTCCAGCCTTACAAAGATAAATATGGTTTAGATTGGTTATTGGTGACGGTTATCCCCGCATCTGACTTCATGGGAGAAATTCAGTCCAATACTAATTTGACAATTATTTTATGCGGGTTGACATTATTTGTTGCTACTGGTGTGGGAATACTGACAGCAGGGTGGATAACTAAACCAATTACCCAGTTAAGTCAAGCTAGTCAGGCTTTAGCGGAGGGAAAATGGCAGAAACCTTTATCGGAAAATGCAGCGATAGCAGAGTTGCAGGTATTAGCTCAATCCTTTAATTGCATGGGTGAACAACTGCTAACAGCTTTTCAGAAATCAGAAGAGAGATTTGCTAAAGTATTTCGTACCTGTCCCGATCCGATCACTATTGTTAATCTTACAGATGGAAGTTATCTGGCTGTAAATGATCAATTTCTGACGCTCACTGGTTACACTGATGAAGAAGTGATCGGTCATACAGTCGATGAATTAAATTTGATGGTTCATTCCCAACAAGCACAAGAAATTTACCATCTGCTACAAAATCAGCAGACAACTCAAAATTATGAAATGGAGTTGCTAACCAAATCAGGAGAAATCAAAACTGGATTGTTATCTTCCGAGTTGATTGAGTTAGATGGTCAAATATTTGTGATTTCAGTTTTTCAAGATATTAGTGATCTTTATAAGGAGCTTCGTTTACGCCAACAAGCTGAATCAGAGTTACGTGAAAGCAATCATTTCATTCAACAAGTTACGGATTATTCGCCACAAATTCTATATATTTTAAATCCACTTTCTTGGACTAACTTATACGTTAATCGTCAATCTATAGAGATTTTGGGTTACACACCTGAAGAGTTTATGCAAGGTGGGGCGCAATTTTTTTTAGCCATCTTACATCCCGACGATTTGCCATTGATGTATCGCAATATGAATCACTGGAAAATTGCCCGTGATGATGAAATTTTAACTACTGAATATCGGATGCGACGTAAAAATGGTTCTTGGTGTTGGTTGCGATCGCGGGATGTAGTCTTTGCTAGAGATGAAAATAACCAAGTCATCAAAATCCTAGGTACTGCCCAAGATATCAGCGAAAGCAAACAAATAGAAGCTGCTTTAGAGAAAGAATTAATTCGCACCAAAACACTTTTTAATACTTCCTTTGATGGCATTGTGGTTTTAGATCATCAAGGTAATGTTTTGGACTGCAATCTCAGTTTTGCCAAGATGCTGGGCTATGGTTTAGAAGAAGTAAAAACTCTGCATATTACCGATTGGGATGCAAAATGGACACCAGCAGAAATTAATCAAGGAATTGAGGAATTCAATTTTGAAAAAAGAGTTTTATTTGAAACTCGTCATCGTCGTCAAGATGGTTCAATTTGTGACGTAGAAATCAGCGCAAATAGCGTGAATTGGGATGGTGAAATTGTACAGTTCTGTATTTGTCGGGATATCACCCAGCGCAAACAAACAGAAGCCGCCCTCAAAAAAGCTCATCATCAGATTGCTTTTCATATTGAAAATACCCCCTTGGCAACTATTATTTGGGACGATAAATTTCAACTGCAACAGTGGTCAAAACAAGCTGAGAAAATATTTGGCTGGAAAGCAGAAGAAGTTTTGCATAAAAATATGCTTGATTGGCAGTTTATCTTTGAGGAAGATTTAGACAAAGTTCAATTAGCAGCACAAAAACTGCTGAGTGAAGAAAGCAGAAGTGTTTGTCATAATCGCAATTATCGGCAAGACGGCTCTGTAATTCACTGTCAATGGTTTAACTCAGTGTTGATAGATGAATTTGGTAATTTAATTTCTATTCTCTCTTTTGTACAAGATGTGAGCGATCGCATTCGATTTGAATTAGAACTCCAACAAGCAAAAGAAGCCGCTGAAGCTGCCAACCGGGCTAAAACTTCCTTTTTGGCAAATATGAGCCATGAACTCCGTACTCCTCTCAACGCCATTCTGGGGTTTGCTCAACTTCTGAATTGGGACTCTACCTTACTTCCAGAACATCAAGAACAGGTAAAAATCATTTTGAACAGTGGAGCGCATTTACTCCAGCTGATCAATGAACTGCTGGAGTTATCCAAAATTGAAGCCGGAATGTTGACTTTAGAGCAGCAAGATATAGATTTATTAGAACTGCTTGACTCATTAAACAGTATGTTTAGTCAGCAAGTACAGAATAAGAAATTGCAGATGCACCAAGAAATTTTACCAGAAGTGCCTCACTACATCACCGTTGATGGTAAAAAATTGCAACAGGTATTGATTAATGTGATTGGCAATGCCATTAAGTTTACTCAACAGGGAAGTATTTATCTGTCAGTTTCCTTAGCAAATCAATCAATAAATTCCCACTATGAATTTAAGAACCGCGCCTACTTGCAATTCCAGGTTATTGATACTGGAGTTGGTATCACTCCCCAAGATTTGGAAATAATTTTTGATGCCTTTACTCAAGCACCAGCTAATGGACAGAGCATCCCAGAAGGAACAGGACTTGGACTCACCATTAGCCGTCGGTTAGTGCAGTTAATGGGTGGGGAAATAAAAGTCAAAAGTACGTTAGGACAGGGCAGTACATTTCAATTTATAATTCCAGTTTTGGTGGTAACAAAACCCAATGTCAAACCTCACAACCGGACACAAAAAGTTATAGGATTAGCACCTAATCAACCCAATTATCGGATTTTAGTTGTGGATGACCAGGTTGTAAATCGGCTACTGCTAGTAAAACTGCTTGGTAAACTGAAATTGGAAGTGCGAGAAGCTGTAAATGGAGAAGAAGCTATCTCTATCTGGCAAGAATGGCAACCTCATTTAATCTGGATGGATATTCGGATGCCAGGATTGGATGGTTATGAAGCGACGAAACGAATTCGAGCTATTGAACAATCACAACATCCTACTATTATCATTGCCTTAACGGCTCAAGCTTCTAATGATGATACTTCTAGGGAGCCTAACTATAGCCATCTTGCTCTGGCCGCAGGTTGTAACGACTATATCAGTAAACCCTTTCCCGCAGAAACTCTGTTCAACAAAATGGCGGAGCATTTGGGTTTACGTTACACTTACGCAGATTCAGTACCCTCGCCATTAGTCCTCAATCAACCTTTAACAACTGAGGATTTTGCGATTATGCCTCAAGCCTGGATAGTTCAACTCCATCAAGCTTCAATATCTTGTGAACAAGCAACAGTAGAAAATTTGATTAAGCAAATTCCCCCCGAAAACTCATATCTAGCTCTTGGTTTAGAGCAACTTATCTACAACTTTGCCTTCGACCAAATTATCAAACTGATACAAATCTATGTTTCTGATGAATAGATCGTGATGTGAGATTATTACTAACTAGGAGTTCAGCCGCAAGCATGAAGGTAAGCATTCAGCCGTCAGCAAAAATATGAAAACCATCAATAATATGCTGTAAATTGCTCTCATTCACACTGCTGTAATTTGACAAAACTCTGCATACTGGTTATTAACTCAGTTTCACGCGCCTGGGCATAGCTACTTACTGATTACTGCTGAATACTTACGAATGAAGTTTTGTCCCTACATTCCCACACCCTTACATTTTTATAATTAGCTACTTGGGTTATTTAGGACTTATTGTGATATAATGTTTGGATAGTTTGAGTTTTTGTGGCGGGATGTGGCGCAGCTTGGTAGCGCACTTCGTTCGGGACGAAGGGGCCGCTGGTTCGAATCCAGTCATCCCGATTTGTTTTTGTAACTTGCCAAATTAATTGTCCGCGTTGACAAACTACCTGATTATTTTGATTTGATTATTGTTGATGAGTGTGACCGAAGTAGTACCAGAGATGAAAGTAACTGACGACAAGTTTTAGAATATTTTGCACCTGCTTATCTGCGGGGTGATAAGTATGAGAAAATCTTAAAAAGTGAATTTTTACCCGATTTAGATTTAACTCTGTTGGCAAGTTTGCTGTTGTCTGGTGAAAAACCAAAAGATTTAATCTCAAAGTTCCGTGAAAATATCCATCGGTGCAATTCATGAATTGCACCTACAAATATATACAAATATATACATCCCACATTCCGCACCCCCAGTGTCACAATCGGTAATTTCGGATTTTTCAACACCTTTGAGGATAATTTTGATATAAAATTTTTGAAATCTTAGGTGGCGATAGCGAATCGCTGCTGCAAGCAGTTCGCCAATCTCAAATCTCCAAACGACCAATTAATTTTCGTTGTGTGACAGTTTAGGGTGCGGAAAGTCCTTTTTTATAGCAAATTGAATGCGTAATTCCTATATGTCATCATCATCTTCATTTTGAGGAAAACCAATAGCAACTTTTGCTAAAATTGCACTAGCCTCTTCGATTTTGTCTTCTTCAATCAGAGATACTGCTAGTCCTAACTGTGCGTTAGATGATGACTCAGGGTTTAGAGCAATTGCTTTCTTAAAAGCTTCTCTAGCTGCACTATAATCTTTCTGTAAGAAATAAGTTTTACCCATTCCTGCATAAGCATCGGGATCATTAGGCTTGATTCTCAGCACAGCTTTTAACTGAGTAGTAGCCTCAAAATGTTTTTCCTGCTGATTATAGGCTTGAGCTAGTCTCTTCCGAGCAGCGAGCAATCGTGTATTAAGACGTAAAGCTTTACTCAGTTGTTGTACAGCTTCATCAAACTTTTCTTGCTTCAACAAGACTTGTCCTAAACCTACATAAGCCATCGCCAAGTTGGGATCTAATTTGAGAGCATTTTGAAAGTATTCCAGAGCTTTGTCTGATTTCCCCTGAGCAGCATAAGCTCTAGCGGCTCTCAAATAAACATTAGTAGAAAGCGGATCTAGACGAATAGCTGCTTCAAAATGAACAATCGCGTCCTCATACTGCTTTTGCCGATATTTTACATTTCCAGCTGATACGTGAGCAGCTATAGAACTGGGATCTTCTTTAAGTACAGCATTAAATTCCTCTAAAGCTTCATTAAAGTTACTAGATCGAGCGAGTTCTTGACCTCGTTTTAAATCTCCTCGTGGATAAACATCAACTTCTACTCGTTTAATATTAGGCGTAAATACTCGCTGAATACTAGGAATAAATTGAGTCATTTCAGTTTTAGTTTTTTATTAACTTTGCTTCTTAGTTTCTAATCAAAAAACACTTTTCCATTAGGAATTAAAGTGTAATTTGCCCTTGTATAAAACCTACTCAAATCTACCTATATATCGAAAAAGCCGTCAACCATTTTACTTGTCCTAGTTATGGACAGACTACTTACACTATACACCCACTATACACCAAAATCATTGGCAAATGATTCATGATTGACCGTGGGGTGAAAAACCAGTTCTATTAAGTTTAGTAGGATATGAGTAGATTTAGATAGATATTTTGATTCAGTTACAGCAGCTTTCAGCAGTCAGCGGTCAGCAGTAAAACCCTTCTGGTGCAAGGCTTTGTCATAAAAATTTGTACCTTATTGATCTGCAATATGCTGTACTGACCTAAACTTTTACAAACTGAGGTGTTTCTATCTCCACATTTTTATTTAAATGCTGATCTAAAACAGAGGGAACTTGTCTAGCTTGAATGCGAGTATAACGGGTTTTATCTGGCATAACTAAATTAGGACCAGCCTTACAGTTTTTCATACAGCCAGTACCTTTAATATTTACTGTATCTTGCAAACCGCGATCGCTCAACTCTTTCTCCAACATCTCACATACAGCTTTACCACCGCGTTTCATGCAATCTGATTTTTGACAGAATAAAATAGTTTGCTTTTTCACTGTTTGCTGTTGAGGTTTAATTCCCATATCAGCACTTGCCGCCATTACTCTTTCGGCTTTTAACATAATTTGATCTTTTTTAGCGTCATACTTTTTCATACCTACCACTTGCAACCAAGTACCA
Source organism: Sphaerospermopsis aphanizomenoides BCCUSP55 (assembly GCF_001586785.1). GTDB lineage: Bacteria > Cyanobacteriota > Cyanobacteriia > Cyanobacteriales > Nostocaceae > Sphaerospermopsis_A > Sphaerospermopsis_A aphanizomenoides_A. The sequence goes on along the minus strand of NZ_LUFH02000141.1, from coordinate 4,705 downwards.
CGCGGTAAACGCAAATCGAAAGCCACTCGTAAATGCTTGGCTAACTTGACATAGCATTGTCCCTCACTGGTGGCTAACAATAAACCCTTCAACTTATAACCATCTTTAATCACAAAATCCAAAAATCTGCCTTCTAAACAAAATTCGGTCATTTCTGTACTAGGAGAAATTCTCATTTTTTTAACCTATTTTTAATCAAAACAACCTATCAGCTAATTAAAAATTGTGGTGACGCAGACACCAGCAGCGTTCTAAACTCCGAATCTTCTCTTGACGAGAAGCTGTTACTTGTCGCATCACACTCCAAATTTGCAGTACTGATATGGGAGTGGCTATTTCTACCCGTAAAGGTTGGTTAACCTCACAACCACAGGGAATATCCAACTCCCGCAGACGTTGATACACCTGCCATCTATCAGCCCAGTTTATTTCTATAACCTTCTGTTCTTCCATCTTCAGAGTTCTGAGTACAGAACAAACTAACTGTTTAACCCCTATCTGTCTTCAGAATACATTAACTGCAAAATATTGTCATTAATTTTGCAAAAAAATCTCATTTCTGGATATTGTCCTGACCATGCATACTTAGGTGCGTAAGTCAATAATATTGTTAGTGATTAGAAATTACATAACAGATATAGAGTGAAAATTTCCGCTAACAACTATTAAAAATTCAAATTTTACTCAGATTTGTTAGCCTTGCGTTCATTTTTTTCAATGTTAATATGTAAGAAATGAACAGTTAAAAATTCCAACTGTCAAAATAAGGGGAGAACCATGTCTGATACTCAAGCTGTTTTACACAACTTTGGTCAAGTTTACGACAATCCGGTATTACTAGATCGTAGTGTTACTGCACCAGTAGTAGAAGGATTTAACGTTGTTTTAGCAAGTTTTCAGGCTCTCTACTTACAGTATCAAAAACACCATTTTGTTGTAGAGGGTGCAGAATTCTACTCTTTACATCAATTCTTCAATGACAGCTACAAAGAAGTTCAAGATCATATCCATGAAATTGGCGAACGTTTAAATGGCTTAGGTGGTGTACCCGCAGCAAGCTTTAGTAAATTAGCAGAATTATGCTGCTTTGAGGTAGAAGCTGATGGTGTCTATTCCTCTCGGAAGATGGTAGAAAATGACCTGGCAGCAGAACAAGCAATTATTGGTGTAATTCGTCGTCAAGCTACTCAAGCTGAGAGTTTGGGAGATAGAGGTACACGCTATCTCTATGAAAAAATCCTGCTCAAGACAGAAGAAAGAGCCTATCATTTAGCACATTTCTTAGCTAAAGATAGTCTAACTTTAGGATTTGTCCAACCAGCACAAAACTAAACTTTCAATAGTTAGGATTAGTTTAAAGAAAGTTAAAGCATAATTTAAGACTCGAAACTTTCTAAAAAATATATTTTGGCAGAGATTGATTTTTCTTATCTCTGCCATTTTTTAGGGAAAAGTGCCGACATTATTATCGGTGAAATCTAAATCACGAAAAATATTCAATATATTAATTGATATAAATTATCAACTATATTTTAAACACAATTAATTTGATACTCTCATCAAGAATCTATTAAAAAAAAGAAATTTTTCTAGACAATAAAAACTTATATAAAAATATAAATTTGCTATTTTTTACCACCTCAAATATCTTGATTAAACCCAGACAAATACTACTTAGATAAAACACTGGCACTGGAAATATTCAGATGCTTTGACAAAAGGTTCAAAATTTCCGATTTGACTGGTATAAAAAAAATTATATATAATTAATTACAATAAAACATTTATAGGCTTGGTTATAAACCTCAGTATTGTCAAAAAACAGTTATATAAACTAGCACTCAAAGAACTTAGTAAAAAATAAAGTAATTTAGGAGTAATACGCTTAAAATAGTCATAAATTCGTCTGCCATGCTGGAAAATCCCCAGGCAAACTCCGCCATCTGACTCCTTCTACCAACACATAAAATATCGCATTCAGAATTTCCCACATATCGACTTCACGTGGACGACCGCCTGGTTTTGGTTCTGGAATTATGTCACTTATCAATTCATACTCGTCACGAGTCAGATTGCTAGGGTATGCTTTACTCATGTTGCTCTTTTGGTGCTGTCTATTCACTATTCACAGCTTATACCGAGAGAGCTTTTTTACTGCCTCTCCGACTTTTCAAACATCCTCTAAGTGTATTGACGATGTAAAATTTATTATCTTTTAAGTAAAAATACACTATCACGACTGCAATTAATTTAAAACTTAATATTTCTTCTCTGAAGAAATACGGGATGTATAGTTAGCATTAGACAGTACTATCAGAATAAATAAGTAAAAAATTGCAGAAAGCCGATATTCAGACCTTCAATGAGATGATTCGTAATTGATCCATAATTAAGTATATTTTCTGATAATGGAGTTATAGCTGTGGATAGGGTAGTTAGGACATTAATTGATAATGAAACTCCCACTATAAGAGGGTTTTACTCCTGAATCCTCCTATAGAAAGATTAACAGACAATACTGAGGAAGCTCAGAGTATTCACTAATGCCAAATCTTCAATGACACCTAAAATTACCTACTGCCCGGAAAACTTAATAATAAATAAGATGATCAGGGGTAAAGACCCTTAAAATAGTCAAGATTTGTATTTTCTCGATCTAAAGTAAAAACTATGCCTCGTCGTCAAGATATCCGAAAAATATTGCTGTTAGGTTCTGGTCCCATTGTCATTGGCCAAGCTTGTGAATTTGATTATTCTGGTACTCAAGCCTGTAAAGCTTTGCGAGAAGAGGGTTATGAAGTAGTGTTGGTAAATTCCAACCCTGCAACCATTATGACCGACCCGGAAACCGCCGATCGCACTTATATTGAACCGCTAACCCCGGAATTGGTGGCTAAGGTAATAGAAAAAGAACGACCAGATGCTTTGTTACCAACGATGGGAGGACAAACCGCCCTCAACTTGGCTGTGGCTTTGGCCAAAAATGGGGTGTTGGACAAATATAATGTAGAGTTGATTGGGGCAAAGCTACCAGCAATTGAAAAAGCTGAAGATCGCAAATTATTTAATGAAGCGATGGCGAAAATTGGGGTAGCAGTATGTCCTAGTGGTACAGCTTCAACTTTAGACGAAGCAAAAGCGATCGCTCACCAAATCGGTTCTTATCCTCTCATTATTCGTCCCGCCTTTACAATGGGTGGTACAGGTGGTGGTATCGCCTATAATCAAGAAGAATTTGAAATCATGGCGCAAGTTGGTATTGACGCTAGTCCTGTTTCTCAAATTCTCATTGACCAATCTTTATTAGGTTGGAAAGAATATGAACTAGAAGTAATGAGAGATTTAGCAGATAACGTAGTCATTATCTGTTCCATCGAAAATTTCGATCCAATGGGGATTCATACCGGAGATTCTATCACCGTTGCCCCAGCCCAAACCCTCACAGATAAAGAATATCAACGTCTGCGAGATATGGCGATTAAGATTATCCGGGAAATTGGGGTAGAAACCGGCGGTTCTAATATTCAGTTTGCGGTAAATCCTGTGAACGGGGATGTGGTAGTAATTGAAATGAACCCCCGTGTATCTCGCAGTTCCGCTTTAGCTTCCAAAGCCACAGGTTTTCCCATAGCGAAAATGGCGGCAAAATTAGCTGTGGGTTATACCTTGGATGAAATTAAAAATGACATCACCAAACAAACCCCCGCATCCTTTGAACCCACTATAGATTATGTGGTGACAAAAATTCCTCGGTTTGCCTTTGAAAAATTCCCCGGTTCTGACTCTGTTCTCACTACCCAGATGAAGTCTGTGGGTGAAGCAATGGCTATAGGCCGGACATTTAATGAATCTTTCCAAAAAGCCCTGCGTTCCCTAGAAACCGGTCGTGCAGGTTGGGGTTGTGATAAATCAGAAAAATTACCTAGTGGTGAACAAATACGCGCCCAATTACGGACACCAAACCCAGAAAGGGTGTTTGCGTTGCGTCATGCGATGCAGTTGGGAATAACCAACGAAGAAATTTATGAACTAACAGCCATTGATCCTTGGTTTTTGGATAAATTACAGCAAATTTTGGAAATTGAGAAGTTCCTCAAACGCACACCTTTACAGCAGTTGACGAAAGAAAAAATGTATGAGGTGAAGCGCAATGGTTTTAGCGATCGCCAAATTGCCTACGCGACCAAAACCAAGGAAGATGAAGTGAGAGCATATCGGCAAAAATTAGGTGTCATTCCCGTTTACAAAACTGTGGATACCTGCGCGGCGGAATTTGAAGCTTTCACACCTTATTACTATTCCACCTACGAAGAAGAAACGGAAGTATTACCCACCGATAAACCCAAGGTGATGATTTTGGGAGGTGGACCAAACCGCATTGGCCAGGGGATAGAATTTGACTACTGTTGTTGTCATGCAGCCTATTCTCTCAAAGCTGCGGGTTATGAAACCATCATGGTCAACTCTAACCCAGAGACAGTTTCCACAGATTACGATACCAGCGATCGCTTGTATTTTGAACCTTTAACCAAAGAAGATGTCCTCAACATCATCGAAGCCGAAAACCCCATCGGTATCATCGTCCAATTCGGTGGACAAACACCCTTAAAATTAGCGGTTCCTCTACAAAAGTATCTAGCTTCCCTTGGTGGGGAGATGGGGAGATGGGGAGATGGGGAGACAGTTCACCCCACCACCCCACCAC
>NZ_LUFH02000140.1 GCF_001586785.1 Sphaerospermopsis aphanizomenoides BCCUSP55 | reverse complement strand
CTGAAATTCTTGTTTATCCTGAACTCCTGAACTCCTGAACTCCTGAACTCCTGAACTCCTTCTTCCTACTGCAAAGAAACTACCAAGTTTTGATTAATTGTCATTTCTAAATCAGTATTAGGTTCAATGGAAATTAAATCTACACTATTCTTTCCAAAGAACAGACCAATCAACGCCCCAATACCAGCACCTCCCAGAACTTCTTCTGTAGCAATAGCGCGGTCGCCTGTCACTGCCGATACTGCTGCTGCTGCACTTGCACCCAACACAGTATTTGTGATAATTGAACTAGTGCTAATTCCTTTTCTGACAGTTTCCGTTTTGGTAATCACATCAGAAGTCGCACTGAGATTATATTCTTTACCATTAGTCAGAACTAACTTCTGTGCAAAAAACTGAGAACCAGATTGAGAAACATCTCGACGAGCAGGTCTAAGTTCACCAATCACCTCACTACCAGCAGGAATCACCACTGTACCATCTTGAGTGATGACGTTTTGTGATGTAATCAAAGTTAAAGGTGCAGTTTCATCTTTGGTAACAAGAATTTTTTTAGCCTTTTCATACTTCACAGGAATAATAGTTCCTTGAGGAATGGTGACAGAAGTGAGTGGAGGAGGAGTTGTTACCAAAGAAACAATATAAGGTGAGTTAATAGCTGAAGCTTGATTAGAACTAACCAATGCTTGGTAAATAAAAGCCGCTACTTGCGCCCTAGTAGCAGTCACACCAGGATTGAGAAACTTCACATTCGGATAGTTAACAACAATTCTTCTATCCGTCGCCGCTGCGATTGGACTGCGTGCATAGCCAGAAATACTATTAGAATCATTGTAGTATTGCAGAGTAGATTCCACATTACTGCTAGGAACATAGTCCAAACCATTAGCCAAAGAAACTAAAACCTGTTCACGGGGAATAGCTTGGTTAGGTTTAAAGACATTGCCCGGATATCCAGATAAAAACCCAATAGTATAAGCCTGTCTAATGGCGGTATATGCCCAATAATTACTGGGTACATCATTAAAGTTAATTGGTTGCCGTAGTGCAGACTTGTTAAAAGCTTTGTTAATCATCGCAGCAAACTGAGCGCGTGTCACTGGCTCTTCAGGACGAAATGTCCCATCGGGAAATCCGGCAATTACACCACGTTGTGATAACTGTTGAATAAATTGTGATGCCCAGTAGTTAGATGAAACATCAGAAAACCCGGTTTGAGCTAAGGAAGGCGCAGATGTCATCAAAGGTGCTACAGTACCAGCAGTAACACTCAAAGCCATGAATAAGGCTGTTTTAGATTGCAAGCGATTTAAAGTAAACATTGATTTTACTCCTGTAAAAATTATTAAGAGGCAACGGGAAGAGGGTGTAGGGTGTAGGGGATCTGATTTTTATGATCACCGTTTGTCCTTACCCACCTAGTAACTGCTTTATTTGTTCTTTTTGTTAACTACTCTGTTAACTACCTAGACAATTTTGACATTAAACTGTTCCTGTGTTTTTTTTAAATTTGTCAATAGTTTTACTTGTAGTTTTCCTGTCAGTGAGCAAGTGGATTGTAGTCATATAATATAGCAGTAGATACCTCACATCTCAAATATATAAATCCCCAACTTTTTACACAAGTCAGGGATCTCAGAGGATATATTGGTAATGAGAGTCACGACTTCAATTAAGTTAAGTCTAGTTACGAGAAAGTACCAAATTTGACCCAAGTGTGATATCTAAATCATCTTCTGGGCGCAGAACATAAACATCAGCTTGTTTTTTTCGTAACAGCACACTAGCTAAAGCACCCGCAGCGGCTCCCGCAACAGGTTCTAAAACTTCAATTTTCTTGTTACCTGTCAGTAGTGAAATCACACTAGCAGCACCAGCACCAATGGCTGCATCTGTTAATATCTGTCCAGTATCAGTTCCCTGAGAGATTCTTTCGGTTTCGCTAATAGTTCTGGAATTAGCATTAATCTGCTGTCGTTTTCCAGAGGGAAAAACTAATTCTCGTGCTACAAAGCGTACACCTTTTTTATTTTGATTGTAATAACCACTGTTGAGATTGACTGGTTCTAACTCTCCCACAACTTCAGTTCTAGCAGGAATCAAAACATTTCTGTTGCTGTCAATAACATCGTTCGCTATTCTCAAAGTCAGAGGTAATCTTTCTCCCGGAGTAACAATTACTTTCTCTTTTTCATAAGTAACAGGCAAGGTGACATTTGCCGGAATAGTAACTGTGCGAGATTGATTAAGATTGAATTGTGCCTGAGCAGGAGCAAAAGTGAATAAGGGAGTAACTGCACTTGTAGTAATAGCCATTGCCATCAGTGCAGCGGTGCTAGATTGCCAACCCATAAGACTACTCATATATGATAGTTCCAATGATGTGTGATAGCTGTGATGACGTGGCTTGATGAGGATAGTTTCTTTAATTGTCAGTTATCAGTTTTATCTCGTTCCCAGTCTGGGACTCTTAATGCCATCATAGAGGTTCTGACTCTGAGTTAATAAAAGGCACAGCAGCTGCAACTGAAGAACGTCTCAAGCCAGCATTAGATAAAGATTCTGACCGTTGGTTGTTAATTCAAAAATGTAGCCAGGGGATTAAATCTGTAAAAACCGTGGCTTAGTTGAGGTTATTGGTAATAGGTGAGAAAATCCTAGTTTAAATCCTGTTCATCCTTTAATCCTGGAAATCCTGTTCGCGGAGCGTGGCGTTAGCCATTTCTGACAATTTCCCAAATAAAAACCCGCCCTTGGGCGGGTTAAAAGTTGTATGTTTAATGAAACGGCTACTATGCTACTAACTCATCACTCAACTTAGAAGCTGAAGGTAGTACGCAGAGTACCTACATAAATGGTGTCGTTACTATCGTTATGATTAGGATTGAAGATCACCAATAAACCAGGGGTAATCAGAATATTGTCAGAAAGCTTCATCTTGTACAGACCTTCTAAATGATAAGAAGTACCATTGTCATCTGGATTAGAAGCAATATTGCTAGTATCAGTAACTTTAGGTGGTTGACCAAAGATTAAACCTAAAGTGTTACCTTCTCTACCGAAATCTTTCCAACCAAGGGTAGTACCCCAGTAGAACATATCTGCATCTGCATTAGATTCTGTGCTTTGTGCAGTGGTGTAACCAACCCAACCACCGAGGGCAATCTTGGCACTGGGGTTGAAGGTAAACTGCAAACCATAGTTGTCGGCTTCAGTCTTTTCACCATCAAAAGGATCATTCGCAAAGTCACTACCTGTACTACCGAAGAGGTCGGGACTGTTACTACTACCTTGATATGTGCGAGCGTAGGCTAAACCAACATTGATAGCTTTATTGGGTTTAAATTCTAACTGACCGAAAATGGTGTTATCGCCATCGAATGCACCAAAACCGTCAACTGGACTAGCAGCATCATTTCTACCTGCGGCGTAATAACCTGCACTCAAGGTAAATTTGTCACTGGGCTTAACATTAACGGTGATACCTGCACCATCACGAGCTTGACGGTAGATGGGGCTGAAACGACCGTAACGGGAGAGTGCGCCTGTACCACTGCTTCTGAAGTCAGGGTTGAAAACGTTAACGTTTTCGTTTATCTCAGCACCAGTCGCATCAATCTTGACACTGATTTTTTGACCTAAGTTGAAAGCGTAATTGACCTTATCAATTTGAACGTTGTTAGCTGGACTAGTAGCAGTATCAAAGCCCAGACGGGTCATATTTGTATCTGATTCAGTGCTGTTATCTACAAAGTTTCCAGCATTCAAACGAACTTGTAACTTATCTGTACCCATGAAGCTGCTTTCTAAGCTCAAGCGCACACGGTTAGAGAAGGTTGTGTTTTCTATAAATTCTCCACCTTCTCCTGCGGCACCACCAAAAGCACTAGACACGCTGAAAATAGCCTCACCTTTCAGCTTGGTGGTGGTAGAAAACTGATTAGCTTCTAACTCAGAGGTACGCGCTTCTAGAGCATCTACACGACCGCGTAGAGTTGCCAATTCAGCAGAAAACTCTTCTTGTAAACGCTGTAAGGTAGCCAAATCTTGCTTGTTTACCAAATCAGCAGTTGCTGTAGCAATTAGTTCGTTAACTCGGTCTAAACAGGCATTCAAACCTGCTGCAAATTCATACCGGGTTAAAGCACGATTACCACGGTATGTACCGTTGGGATAACCTGCAATACAACCATAACGCTCAACCAAAGATTGTAAAGCTTGGAACGCCCAGTCTGTGGGTTGTACGTCAGAAAACTGAGAAACGGATGTTACCTGACCGATGTTGTTAGCTTCTTGGGACAACTGAGCAACGCTTGTTGCTTGTTCGTTCACTTCACCAGCTATAGCACTGTTAGCAGAAAGGACAGTTGCTGCAATAACTGGGCTTACCTTCAGAACATTCCAAAATTGTTTTGTCATGTTATTACCTTCTCACTCACACCTAAACAAATTCAATCGTTATGATTAAATCCCTACTATGATTGGGGGATTTACATATAATTCACTCTGTAATTACTATACATTACCTATCACAGTTAACACAACCCCTAAATTAATATTTGATACTAAATAATCGTTAATTTACTTGGTAAATTCAGAACAATACTGCGTTTATGACGCAATATTTTCCCTTCTTCTTCAAATTGCTGTAATATTCGTGTAACTGTTACTCTCGTGGTGTTTAACACCTCTGATATATCCTGATGAGTAATATTGACATCAATTAATTTACCCTGTTCTAAATCACGACCAAATTTTTCACTCAACCACACCAAAAATTTCCACACTTTTAATGAAGTCGGTTTTTGATGTAATATGCTTATAAGTTCTTCCGTTTGTTGAATGTAGTTTAATAAAGCATTGATATCTTCATGCCACAGGTGAGGTGGAATCATAGTTGCTTCCACACTGGTCAAGCATTCAATTTGGTAAGGGTTAACTTTAGATAAAGGATAGCCAACTATATCTCCTACTCCCCAATAACCCAATGTCATGGATGTACCATCTTCACACCATGTTAATGTACGAACTATACCACGATCAATACGCCATAATACATTGTTTTGGAAGGGAATGATTGACCGACGAGTAAATATATTTTGGCTTAACTGTTTATGTGTGGTGGATATTAGAGTTTCCGTTATAGATAAGGTCATTTTGAAATTAGATGGGTAGGATATTGAGAAGCACTATGGTAAATAAGTCATCCATAAAAAGCATCTATTGGCAAAATTGATTGATACTATTCAAATAAAATATAGGACTCATATTTGATTTTTGAATTATGTGTCATTTGTGTTATCTGTACTTGCGTCGATAACACACCTTACAAAGACTGAGATTTTTTCAAATATCAAATCCAGATTTTTATATCTATTTATCTATTGTCTACTTTAATGTTGGAAGTTTAAGAATAGGTAAGCTTTTTATGAAATGTAGGGAGATGGGGAGATGAGGAGAAAGATTTGCCTTCTGCCTCCTGCCTCCTGCCTCCTGCCTTGCCATAACGACAATTTTTAACGCCTACCTACTTACCTTTGACCTGTAACTATGTATGCTACTCGCTGACCAATATTAGTAGCGTGATCTGCCATTCTTTCTAAACAGCGAATTGCTAATGTTAAGAGGAGAATTGGCTCAATTACCCCTGGAACATCTCTTTGGTGTGCTAGGGTATGGTATAAATTTTCATAGGCGTGATCTACGTCATCATCTAAACTCTTGAGTCTGCGCCCATTAATTTCATCTAAATCGGCTAAAGCTACTAAGCTAGTTGCTAACATTGCTTGGGCATTGTTAGACATGAGTGCGATTTCTGGCAAAGAAACATGAGGTGGATAAGGAAATATTTTAATGGCAATTTCGGCTAAATCTTTGGCGTAATCTCCTATCCGTTCTAAGTCTCGTACTAGTTGCATAAAAGCACTTAAACAGCGCAGGTCTTGAGCCGTAGGTGCTTGCAAAGTCATAATTGATGTACAGTCTGATTCTATTTGTCTATAAAAGCGGTCTATTTTCTTATCTAATCGGGGAAGTTCTTCAGCTGCTGTTAAGTCGCGGGCAAATAGGGCTTGGTGACTAAGCCGGAATGATTGTTCTACCAAAGCTCCCATACGTAGTACATCGCGTTCTAATCTTCTAATGGCGCGTGTCGGACGGAGTTTTTCAGAATTAGTATCATTAATGACAGCTTTCACATTTTTAATCTCAAAACTGATTATATTTTTTAACTATAATCTTGCCTTGGCGAGTTTGCCACGACTTCAGGGAGTTGAATTTGTATCCAAGCGCCACCAGTGTCTGGATGGTTCATGGCCTTGATAATACCACCATGAGCAATAATTATTTGCTGGACAATTGCTAAACCTAAACCACTACCGGTAATAGCTGTGGTTGTATTCCCAGGAAGTGACTCATGATGTCTGGCTTTATCTCCCCGGTAAAATCGCTCAAATACATGGGGTAAATCTGCGGTTGCAAAACCAAGACCCGAATCTATAATATTAATTTCCAGGGCTGGAGAGTGGTGATTGCCTGAAAGAATCTCATTAACAGTGATTAGGTTAACTTCTATGTAAATAGTTGTATGTGAGGGGCTGTATTTGATACAATTATCTAATAAATTGACAAATACCTGATACATTCGGGATCTATCAGCGTGAATGCATACAGTTTCTAAACCAGAATAGGAAATATTAAGATGCTGATTTTGTGCTAATGGTTCTAGTGTTTCCCACACTGATGCAATTAGCGATCGCACTTCCACAACCTCTGGATTCAACAGCATATTGGAATTAGTTTCCATTTGTGTCAGTTCTAACCAGCTTTGCACCAAATTAATCAACCGATCAACTTCTTGCATTAAGCGGTTAACCCAACGGTCTAAGGGCGGATCTAAGCGTGTTTGTAGAGTTTCCGCTACCAAGCGAATTGAAGTTAGAGGTGTTCTCAGTTCATGAGCTAAATCAGAAAAAGAGCGATCGCGCTGTTGATTCATATCCAGCAATGGCTGGTGATTTTCTAAAAATACCCCTACTTGTCTTTGTGGTAAAGGTAAACTAAAAGCCTGTAACGCCAAAGGCTTTAACTCCAAGGTAGCTTTAGCATTGTCACGAGAAGGGTGAAAAATCCATTCTCTCACCTGTGGTTTTTGCCAATCACGAGTTTGTTCAATCAACTGATCAAGTTCATAGGATCTTACCAACTCTAGCAACAAGCGCACCTGTCCTGGTTGCCACCTGTGAAGATGCAAAATTTCCCTAGCCTGCTGATTACACCACAATAGCTGATTTTCTTCATCTACCTGTAAATATCCCAATGGTGCAAAATCTAATAGTTCCTGGTAGGTTTGCAATGATAACTGCAAATCTTGTTGCTGCTGCCTCACCATTGACATTTCCTGGCGTAAGCGGGGAAGCAGAGGGAATCCTATTTTATCAGCATGGGAGTTTAAAGGTTGAAGGACTCGCTCCAAATAACCGTTGAGTTGAACCTGTTGCCAAAGCCAAAAACCAAGGCCGATGGACAAACCCAGAATAAATCCCAATAAAAACATTTGAGTAGTTAGTTGCTATGTAATTATTAAAAACTAACAACTATATCTACAAGTTAACCAAATCTATAGCCAAAACCTCTCACAGTCACAATATATTCTGGATGGCTGGGGTCTTGCTCTAATTTTTCCCGCAACCAGCGGATATGAACATCCACAGTTTTGCTATCACCAACAAAATCTGGACCCCAAACTTGATCTAGCAGTTGCTCCCGTGACCAGACACGACGAGCATAACTCATAAACAGTTCCAGCAAGCGAAATTCCTTCGGCGATAGATTTACCTCTTTGCCACGAACCAACACACGGCACTCTTGCGGATTTAAACTAATTTCTTTGTACTTGAGTACAGGTATGAGTGGTAAATTGCTTAAACGTTGACGACGGAGCAAAGCACGACACCTAGCCACCAATTCTCGCATACTGAAGGGTTTAGTTAAGTAATCATCCGCTCCTACCTCTAAACCTAACACCCGGTCAGTCTCACTACCCTTAGCACTGAGCATTAAAATCGGTACAGCATTACCTTGATGACGCAACAAACGGCAAATATCTAGTCCATTGATCTGCGGTAACATTAAATCCAATACTACCAAATCAAAAAGCAACTCCCCTGAATTGGATTCGCAATTTTTGAGATATTCTACAGCCGCACGACCATCAGCAGCAGTGATAATCTCATAACCTTCTCCTTCCAAAGCCACAACTAGCATTTCCCGGATGAGTTCTTCATCTTCCACTACTAGAATGCGACTGGTTTGACCGATATCCGCTTTAGCAGAATACTTAGGTGATTCAGTGGTATACATTGATAACACAAGATTTCAAGATTGTGCTTGTACTGATAATTCCGTAACTGCCCATCATCCACATTGATTTCAGAGGATCTATATATTGGCAGAATGTAGTCAATATAACAAATTGAATATATCATAAATCACATTTCTTGCCAACGGCCAAGTATTTTTGGCAACTTTTGGAGATTTATTCCAGATAAGTGCAATTTTTTCTTGACAATCACTAATTGCTTGAGTAAAATCTTAGTACAAAAATACTAATAAATTAACAATTGAGGACTTACGCACAACAGAACGAAAGTAGCGATAATTCATGAATTACTGCTAGGTAATAATAAGGGTTTTAGCCACATCTTGCGTAAGTCCTATTCTTCATTGTCAATTGTTGAAATCTGCACAGGGTATGTCTTTTTACATCGTTTAATCACTACTTTTGCAAGGAATGGGAATTATGACCACAGGTGCAATCAAAGACAGTAAACAACAATTGGTGCAAGCATTTGAACAAATTCGTGCAGAAAGGAAAAAATTAGAATCTAAAATTGCAACAAAACAAGAGGAAGCGGAAAAAGCCAAAAACCAGGAAATTTTAACAATAGCTTCCACCTACACAGTTGATAGTATTGTTAAAGGTTTAGCTGACTTACAATTAGAATTTGGCAGCATTATTAATGCACTTTCTGAAAAATTAGCTCAAGAAAATTCTAAATTAGATGAACTCAATCAAGCAATAGAGATTGAAACTAAACGACTGCAAGAGTTACAGCAAATTAGAATTGTTGCCGACACCTTAGATATTTTTACACAAGAGCATCAAGAGAAATTAAGAATTTTAGAACAAAACACATCTCATACAAGAGAAGCATTAGAAAAAGAAATTACTCAAAAACGTAAAGAATGGCAAAAAGAACAATCTGAATTTGCAGAAAAATTGCAAATTTACAATGAATTATTAGTTAAAGAACGCCAGCAGGAACAGGAAGAATATCAATATAAATTAGAAACCACGCGCAAACTGAATACAGACGCATATCAGGCGAAAAAACGCAAATTAGAACTAGAAATCCAAGAAACAACAGCACAAAAAAATAAAGATTGGGCAGAACGAGAAAAAATTCTTACTGAAAGACAAGCTTTATTAACAGAATATCAACAGAAGGTGACAGCATTTCCAACTGAATTGGAAGAAGCAATTAAAAAAGCTAGAGAAGAAGCGATTAAAGACACCAGCCAAAAAGCAAAAGTTGAAGCTGATTTATTTGAAAAAGAATGGGAAGCTACCAAACAGAGTTATGAAGCCAAAATTAAATCTCTAGAAGAAACTATTCAAAAACAGCTTGAGCAAATTGAAGGTATTTCCACTCAATTACAAACTGCACTCAACCAAGCACAAGATTTAGCAATGAGAGCTTTTAATAGTTGATAGTTGATAGTTGATAGTTGATAGTTGATAGGGTTATTAATCCTACCCATCACCCCATCACCCCACCCAAATCCCCATCTTTCCTGACTCCTTAAATTCCTACATTTTACAGTTTATATGAGGTTAATTATGCCAGCCAAAAAACCAACTGATAAAAACACAAAAGCCGAAATTCTCCAAGCGTATGAAGAGTTAGCAAAAGAACAAGCTGCGCTGAAATCTCAACTCGAACAAGCGCAAAAAGAAAGTTCATCTGCACCTAAAGAAAAGCCCAAAACCGAACCTAAAGCCGAACCAAAAATAGCTATGACTCAGCCTACTAGTATTCAGCAAAAAATGAATAATACCATTGAAAGTTTGGCTAAAATACAGCTTGGCTTTGGTAGTGCAGCCAATGAATTATCAGAACAGTTAAGTACAAAAGCTGCTAAATTATCAGAAATTGGTGAATCTGTAAATAATGAAATTCAACAATTAACACAAATGCATAATTTAGAGATATCTGAAGATATTTTAGATACTCTGATTGAGTCTTATGATAACAATGAAAAGGCGTATCAGGAAGAATACAACGAACGGTATGAGGTTTTATCCCAAGAAATTGCCGAATTGAGGAATACTTGGACAAAAGAACAGGAAGAACATCAAAGAACAATTAAAGAACGGAATGATAATTTAAATAGAACGCGACAAAGAGATGCAGCCGAATATAAATATGATTTGGAACTCCAGCGGAAATTAGCTAGTGATGAATATGCACAGCAAGATAAGTTGTTGTATAAAGAATTAGATGAATTGCAACAAGAAACTGAAAAACAATGGACTGAGAGAGAAAAAGCTATTTCTGAACGAGAAAAACAATTTGAAGAATTGAAAACTAAGGTAGAAGCTTTCCCGAAAGAAAAAGAAGCCGCAATTAAAAAAGCGACGGAAGAAGGTAAAGGTATTGCTAGTTATCAGGCTAAAGTAAAGGCAGATTTGTATGCTAAAGAAGTGGAAGGGCAAAAACGTTTTTATGAACAGAGATTGCAATCTTTAGAACTGACAATTACTAATCAAGAAACGCGACTACAAAATTTATCTAAACAATTAGAATCGGCATTAAAACAAGTTCAGGATTTGGCTGTTAAAGCAATTGAAGGAAGTTCTAATGTCAATTCTTATCAGGCGATTAAAGAAATTGCTTTAGAACAAGCTAAAAGTCAAGTGAAGAATAAATAATAAAAAATTGAGAATTGTCAATTCTCAATTCTCAATTCTCAATTCATTTATTCTGTCTTTGGTTTTCCTAGTCCTTTAGGTGGTTGTGGTCTTTTGCTTTTAGCGTTGTTGTTTATTTGCGCTTTTTGGGAATTTTGGTTAGGATTATCGTTTTGGTTAGACATGAGATTTATCTGTAAAATTTAGTGACGGTTTTACCTACACCAAGAAGATGAATCATTCCAGAAATCTAAGATATATTACTGACCAGCCCCTTCATTGAGGTCACTAACTCAAGCGAAGCTAGAAAAATCTAGATTAGGTGGAATGTCTTGAATACGTCCTGGCCCAATTGCTCGCAATGCTTCTTTGAGGTCAATATCCCCAGTATACAAGGCTTTACCCACAATTACACCTGTTACACCTTGGGGTTCTAAGGCTAATAAACTTAACAAATCGGTGACAGAACTGACACCACCAGAAGCGATGACGGGGATGGAAATTGCTGCTGCGAGTTCTCGTAATGCGTCTAAATTTGGCCCTTGTAGTGTACCATCACGGTTGATGTCTGTGTAAATAATGGCTGCTGCACCTAATTCTTGCATTTGGGTAGCAAGTTGAGTAGCTAAAACTGCTGAGGTTTCTAACCAACCGCGAGTAGCAACTAAACCGTTACGGGCATCTATACCGACTATAATCTGTTGGGGAAATTCTTGACAAAGTTCTTGAACTAGCTGGGGTTGTTCGACTGCGACAGTTCCCAGAATTGCCCACTGTACACCGAGATTAAATAATTGTTGCACACTGGAGCGATCGCGCAAACCTCCACCTACTTCAATGGGTACGGAGACAGCATTACTGATAGCTTCAATTGCTGCTAGGTTAACGATTTTACCAGCTTTCGCTCCATCTAAATCAACTAAGTGTAATCTCGTAGCACCTTGGTCTGCCCACATTTTCGCAGTTTCCGCCGGGTTTTCACTGTATACTTGCGATTGCGCGTAGTCACCCTTGTATAGTCGTACACAACGACCTTCTAATAAATCAATTGCTGGTATTACTTCCATAATTTGTCAGTTGTCAGTTGTCAGTTGTCAGTTGTCAGTGGGAAAAGGCAAAAGGCCGCAGTTGGTGGTGATTGTCTTTTGCCATGTTACCAGCCTTAATTAGTGCTATGTGTGCTTGTACCTGGCATTATTTCGACAATGTAGAATCTCTAGAATGGTTAGTCACCCTACAAGCTACCATGACATTAGTGGGAAATTTTACCC
>NZ_LUFH02000013.1 GCF_001586785.1 Sphaerospermopsis aphanizomenoides BCCUSP55 | reverse complement strand
ATCCTTTCTTTTGCAGTTTGTAAGCTAGTCACAAAGCGGCTTTGATAGTTTTCGGAGATGTCTATTACGTATAAGGTGTAGAAAGCGTGATATTGCCTTTTGCAAGTACACCTATGCTGCTACATTAGACGGACTAGAATCAACTGTAGCTATCTGCAAGGACATAGAAACTGATTACTATCGTGGTAACTTTGATAGCACTTTGATTAAATATGGACTAACAAAACAAAATACACCCAAACTTACGGAAATAGTATCTATACACTCAGAACCTACTCTAAAGGAGATATGGGAAAGCTATAAAACGTTAAAACCTAACCCACCTAAAAGCACGCATCAAAATAGGTGGATACCTGTTGATAGGTGGTTGAGTGAATGTCCTAGTGAATGTTTAATAGTTTCTAATGCAGATAAGCTTCTAGCATGGTTAAGAAGTAAGTATTCAGATGGATATATTCACACACCATTATCAACTATCAGGACTGCTGTAAACCTGTCTATCAAGTTAGGTAAGTTAAAAGGCAGTAATCCTTTTTCAACATTACTATCAATCCTAGAAGTAGACACTAGGAGCATACAAATATACTCCAAACAGGAGGCAAAGATAATACTAGAAGCATTTAAGGATGGAAGATTTAACAAAGACAAATCAAGTTATTCAAGTGCTTTTTACAGTGGATACGTTGAATTTAGAATCAGAACAGGATGTAGACCTAGTGAGGCAATAGCACTAACTTGGGATGACATTAAAAACAATAAAATAATATTCAGTAAAAGGTACTCTAGTGGTCAATTACTGCAAGGAACTAAAAACGGTGTAGATGCAAGAATGTTTCCTTGTAATCAACAGATGATAGACTTCTTGAACAGTTTACCTAGAATACCTAACGAGAATAATCTTGTATTCCCAAGTTATGAAGGAATATACATTGATCAACACAATTTTTATAACAGGTATTGGCAAGTTATTGTCAACAACTTATTTACTCAAAAGCTGATATCCAAAGAACTTACTTTCTATGATTTACGTCATAGTTTTATTACTTGGATGTTAAGAGATGGTGTAGATATTAAAACTATTGCTACTATTGTGGGTAATAGTCCAGAGACAATCATGAAGTATTATTTAGCTAGTAATGACGATATTGAATTACCGGAGATTTAAGACATAGATGTAAATGGCAAGGACTATAAACCTATGATAAACACGGACGATTTAATCGAGTTGCAATACCTGTGTGAGTGGATGAATGATTTACCTTATAAATCGTTTTACTGGGACTTGTTGCCTTTGAACTATTTTCCCGATACCCTTACAGGTGTCCTGATTCTTCATGACTGGATATCACGCGAATATCGCATAAAAAGACGATATGCAAAAGTGATTTGGTGGCGTAGGGGATGGGGTTGGAGATTATCTAAGGACTGGAAAAACAAGTTGGAATCATTAAGCAATGAGTCTGAAGGTATTTGTTCAAAACCCCATCTAGGTCTACACAGCAATAGAAAAAATCCCACTAGAAGCGAATAGTGGGATTAAATGATGATGTGAACCAAAACACAACAGACGGATAAAAATTCGGTATAAGATTTCGATTTAAAAACCCTTAATGAAGGCACTAGGGTTAGCTGATTGGGTACTTTCTCAGCACAAAATCATCATATCATACCTTTATTACTTAGTGCTAATTAATATTAGCAATTAAACCCTGAAAGTCATGCTGGCTAAAGCTTTAAGTGTAGGTATATGTTTATTTTCCTATTACAAATCCTATAACAATTCCTATTACAAATCGTTATACAAAATAAAAACATATACCCCTCTCCAATCAATAAGAAAACCACTCTCAAAAAGCTTGAAAGTGGCAACCGAACCATGATATTTATGTAAGCGCAAAAGCGGGTAATTATAATTAGAATATTGTGTTTAGTTGGAGATGAGAGATTTAGCCTACTAGAGTCAAGGCAGGTCGTTGGGGTTCGCTCACGCCGGAACGCAATAACTGAATCTTTGCTTCTAGTTGCGTCATTTCTTCAGTAAACTTCTGCTCAAAAACATCCAACAACATTAAGCATCGGTCTACCTGATTCTCGTATCCCATATCGAACTGTTGCTTTGCCATCTCAACAAACAGTGAAGTCCTGCCTACGGTATCAACAGCGTCTTCAATCTCAAGTAATCTACTACTTAACTCTTGCTGAGATATCCAGAAGTTTCTGGAATCATCTAAGTTCTTTTGGTTTATCATCATATTGCCTTACTTGGGTATTCAAGTTGGGAAGTCCTGATGTATAGATGTGGTTCAGACATTTATACATTGGGCATTTTTATTTTATGTGCATCAACTCAACCTGACAAGTATCTTTTCGATCACTTTTTCTTATATACAAAGCACTAAAGTAGATAGTTTCACTCCAAACCGGATATCACCGTACACAAAAAGCATCCTCTTTCTTAGAGTTTTTGTATCCACTAATTGTCCTGAGAAGATAGCAGATGGCATCAATCCTAATACATCTTATTTCGTCACAATAATAACAAAATAGTACCTTTATACTCTTTACTCTTATCTTATTAATGTTGTATCAATAAGATAACCAAGACACAGAAGGCATTTGAGCGATTTGATAATCCCTACTCAACAACCAGGATGTTGCGGCGAACGCAAAAATATTATTTGGAACTAAAACTATGCCTAGAGGTGTACCTAAAGCCGGAAACCGTAAACCCGGTGGTGGCAGAAGTAAAAAATATGGTGCTGATACGGTACAGAAATGGATTCCCGTTCCCATAGCTGGAAAGCTTGATGATTTGTACGCTTTCCTGATTGAGCTAGATATTGAGATTGCAACTTGGGAAGCAACCTGTGAAGCCAAGAAAACATCACCGCGCTATGAGCAAGCTAGAAAACTTGCAGCGTCAATCAGAGAACGTATTGATGGGCTGGGAATTGATATTAGAAGTATTTACGCAAGCAATGGTGAGTAATAGCCATAAAACGCAAATACCACGACTCCTAACGTGGGTCGTGGTATCCTAATCTTTAAGTCGTCAAGTTCAAACCATACCGCCAAGTTTGTTTTTGAACTAGACACTGAGAAGGCAGCAATGCGTTTAGACGATTTACAAAGCTTCTTTAGTGGTATCTTATCACCAATTAAAAGCTTTTGCTAGTTATCTTTTGAGATTAATAGTACCTGGTGTTTTACGTCAGTCCTATTACAAGTCCTAATAGGAATCCTATAAGGATGCACTAATCTTATCATACAAAACGCGCTGCCTTCTATCCACCAAAAGAAAATTCAGGATAGAAAAATGGCATTAACAGCTAATGAAATCAGCATTGATACCTTAGAAGGACTATCTATCGCCAGAGAAATACCCACTGACTTGCTACTCGATAATGTCAAGCGGTCTGGTAAGGGATACATCCTTAAGGGTGATAACGACCAGATTCAATATAGACCTGATAAACCATTCTCTGACAAAGACGGGAAGCCAATTAAATATGTAACACCCAAGGGTAAACCATACGATGCAATGATTCCTGTGTATGAAGGGATGTTTGGAATAGTGCATTACGTCGGGAAGAATGACCGTCTATGGATAGTAGAAGGATTTTTTAAAGCATTATCTCTGATAGCAAAAGGAATTTATGCCATAGCTATATGTGGGGTAACTATGGGATTAACACCCAAAAGATTAGGAGAACCGCAACTAGTACCAGCGTTAAGAAGGGAGAACTTAAAGGGTATAACCAAGGTTGGAATAATTTTTGATGGGGATATATTCACAAATACGAATGTATTCTTAGCTCAACGTGCCTTAGCCAAAAAATTAATAGCTGCTGGCTACGATGTTTTGATAGCATCTGGTACATGGGTAAAGGATAGGAGCGTACCAGTGAGTGATAAAGAAAAAGGCATCGACGATTACATTAATCACCACAAGCTAGATACGGACGGAGTTAAAGCGTTACTAGAAAAAGCTTATTCATTGGATGAATGGGAGAGAAGATACCCAGTAGCAAGTAATAGTAGTAAGTCCAGGAAATCAGGCGGCAACTCAAAGAGTCATGCAAAAACGGTTTCTCTGTTAGCTGAATTCTACCGAGATAGAATCAGGCTAAATCAGATGACGAACGAGATAGAAAAGGATGGTAAGGAATATTATATTGATAGTTCTTTCATCCATATCAGTCAAGAAACTGGAATAGAATTAGCCAAGAGTTACGCTATTGATTACTTAGTAGAAGTCGCAAGGCAAAAAGCATACCATCCAGTCATTGAATACCTGAACTCCATTAAAGATAAAGCTGTGAATATATCCACAGATGACGCTTTACCCCATATCCATAAAATGCTTAGTGAGATTACTGGAGTACAAGATAAACTACATCTAACCTTTATCACTAAAACATTGGTAGCTGCTGTTAACAGAGTATTTAGACCTGGTTGTTTCTTTAAACGGGTATGTGTATTCTATGGAAAACAAGACGCTGGTAAATCTAGTTTCTGGAGAGAGTTAGCAGGTGATAAATTCTTTAATTCATCCTATAAAGGGACTACTGATAAAGATGATTTAATGGCTTTACACTCAGCATGGGTAAACGAAATAGCAGAATTCGATAAAGTCTACAGAAAAACAGATGTAGCTAACCTTAAAGCTGTAATTAGTGACCCATTTGATAAGGTTAGATTACCTTATGGCAGGACAATACAAACATTGTATAGACGGTCTATCTTAGTTGCGTCCACCAACAAGCAGGATATCCTTTTAGACCCCACAGGACATACTCGTTTTTGGGTTGTAGATATACCAGGGAAAATAGATTTTAAATCCTTACTTGAATACCGTGATTTGATTTGGGCTTGTGCATACAAACTGTTTGAGTCAGGGTATTCCTACGAGTTATCAGAAGATGAGCAGATAGCTAGTGCTGCTAACAATGAAAGATATACCAGCTTTGACCCATTATTTGACGCGGTGGAAGATGCCTGTAGGGTAGTGGGTTGGATAAAAGACTCTGAGGAATATGTAACCATATCTGAGATATATACACACCTGTATCCTGAATCAGACGGTAAGGCGCTGAAACCAGGCGACTGGAAACCAATATCAGATGCTTTGACTAGATTGGGTTATACAAGCGGTCATAAGGTACGCAGGAACGGGAAAACTACTTCTGTGTGGAAATTAAAAAAAGTTGAGGATTTCACGGTAACGACGGTAACAGAAGCTGAAAGCCATGCAGGACAAGCGTTACCGTTGTGTTACCGACCCGTTACCGACACCCAACCAGCGGTAACAGATGTCCCAAAAACGTTACCGTCAGATGTTCATGGTAACGCTACGGTAACACCCACGGTAACACCTACTGTGCAAGGATTACAGCCATCTGTTACCGCTGTTACCGTTGAATCTCCAACTTTCTCTGATGTGATGCCAAGTCTACCGTCAAAAACTCCATTACCCAATGGCATGACAGAAGTTGACCCACAGCCAGAAGTCGGTGATTGGGTAGAAATAATCTCTGACACCTATTCTTATCCTTGTGTTAAGGGTGCAAAGTTTGAGGTAAGTGAAGTTTGCCCCGGTTATGGGGTGAAACTCTTTCACATAAAGAAGGGGACGGCTAAAAAGAATCCATCCAAAGTGGTTCTAGCGCCTGTCAGTTTTAAGGATGTGCGATTAGTCGAGAAACAAGAGCAAATGGCTTTCTAGCTCAAATAAATGGGTAAGCAATTATGCTTACCCTGCCTGGTCAAAATGGCTGAAATAAAATGCCCATTGCAAGAAGCAATAGAAAAAGTATTTGTAAAACCTTAAGGTCTTGCAAATACTTTTTGATAAAGAGGTTGCTTTTGGCAGCTAATTACAGCCATCTTGACGGGTGCTAGACAAGCTATGCTCTATCCTTGATTGTCAAGTTGGAGATATTCTAGTCAGGGAATAGTCCAACCATTTACATCCAGGGCAATTGCATGAATAAAAAATAAAACTCCCTGCATTCTCTGACGTGGGGAGTTATGTTTTATGCAGAAGTTAAGCACTTGATTATGTATAAAATTCAATTTCCTGCAAATCCTAGCCTTGCATTCCCATCATCATGCTGCTGTTGTGGACGCAATAAGACAGATACTCATTACACAATGAATATTGCACATAGAGGTAATGTGAGACGCGACCCACGAATATATGGTGTATCAGTTGTAGATTTTCCAATATGCAATGAGTGTAAAAAATGGATAAATTGTAGGCGTACTTCAATCAAGTTATATGTGATATTTTTCGCTTTTATTGGATTAATAGTATTTACATGGGGAGCATTAATAATCTTCCTTCCCGTGGGAGGAATGAGGCGTATAGTGCTATTTGCAGTAACAGCGGTAATACTTTGCATAGTGTATTTTCTGTTTGCAAAAGTTCGTGATATGGTAGCACGTCATGTCAACAAGGGTAAGCCAAATGAACAATGTAGAGTACCGCCTATCGGATGCCTTGGCACGGATGTAAATAGTTTTATTCTGGGATTTGAGAATGCTGGATATGCCCAAGAATTATTATCGCTGAACAAAAAGTTAAAGCACCAGTAACCAAACAAAAATAAACCCCACTTTGACTCTTGTTAGGTGGGGTTATTGTATCCCTGAAATCCTATAACAATTCCTATTACAAATCCTATTACATCTGAAAACATATACACTAAAGCAACAATTCTATGACTTATAAGTTGCTCTCAAAATGGCTGTTTAAAGCCAGAAGTAAAACTTATATATCGACCACTGATAGGCAAAATCTTTTAAAACCCAGCGATCGCAGAAGTTAAACTTATATAAAAATTAGTAGAATTCCCTCTAAAAACTCTCTCTAAAATCCGTTGTTGGTAGAAAAGTGGTAGAATCTACCAGTTAACCAAGTACAAGAATATCTCTATACCACTCCTAAAAGCTTAAAATCCTACCATGTAAGTATTTAAGTCAAAAGCCCGTGACGAGGATTGAACTCGTGACCTCACCCTTACCAAGGGTGTGCTCTACCACTGAGCCACACGGGCAAAAATCGGGCTTTGTTTTAGGAGGTATGAATTACAAAGCTGAGAAGATTTCTCGACACTCAGCTTTCGTAACTCACATCTCTAGAAGTGGTGGGCCGGGCTGGATTTGAACCAGCGTAGGCGCAAACCAACGGATTTACAGTCCGTCTCCATTAACCACTCGGACACCGACCCGCTGCGTCCCACTTTTACTATAGTAGCAGCAGTTTTTAGGTTTGGCAAGGGGTGAAAAAATATTTTTTCAAAAAACCTGGGAATGCTTAAATCAAAAGGGTTTCAGATGTTTAAGCAATTAGTTCTCCTGTTTCTTGCAGGGAGTGTAAGCGGTGGTAAATTCCTTCATGACGCAACAATTCCTCATGACTACCAACCTCGGCAATTTTTCCCTGGTCAAGAACCACAATTTTATCGGCTTCCCTGACTGTGCTGAGACGGTGAGCGATGATAATTGTAGTTCTAGTTCCTTGGAGCGATCGCATAGCTAATTGAATTGCTCGTTCAGATTCATAATCTAAACTAGAAGTCGCTTCGTCAAAAATCAGTACATCTGGTTCTACTAGCAACGCTCTAGCAATTCCTAAACGCTGTCTTTGTCCACCTGACAGTCTTACACCTCTTTCTCCAACAACCGTGTAATAACCTTGGGGTAGGTGCTGAACCACATCATCAACTTTGGCAATTCTACAGGCTTCCTGCACCTGTTCCAAGGTCGCATCAGGTCTACCATATTTGAGATTATCCAAAACAGTACCGTTGAAAACGTCTACTTCTTGGTGAACAATCGCTAATCTCCGTCTATACTGACTTACATTTAAAGTGCGAATATCTTCTCCATCAATCAAAATTTGACCTGTTTGGGGTTCAAAGTAACGCAATAGCAACTTCACTAAAGTAGACTTACCAGAACCAGATTTTCCCACCAATGCTACTGTTTGATATGGCTCAATTAACAAATTGATATCTTGTAAAACTTGACGCTGGCTATCATAGCCAAAACTGACATGAGCAAATTCAACTTTGCCAGTAAATTGATATGCTGATTCTACCTGTTTTACATCTGTTAATAATTCAGTTGCATCTGCTCCTGATGGTGTTTGCAGAAATTCATGAAACCGCAACATTGCCGAATAACGACGTGCAAAGGATTCTGCTAAATTACTGATAGGTTCTAACTCAGCATAAGCCATGCTAGAAAGAGTCAAGGTCATCACAAAATGACCAAGAGAAATTTTTCCTTTGACTGTAGCAGCTAAAGTCAAACCCAGAACCATAAACACGCAAAATTGAATGACAGTTCTTTGCCAAGTTTGCAGTTTGACATAACCTTTGTGCAACCGATAATCAACTATATTTAGCTCTCGTTCCAAACGTTGCTTTTGTCTTTCTAGTTCCCTATTTTCTGTCGCATACGCTTTCACTGTTTTGATATTAGTGATAATCTCAGAAGTGCGACTTTCTGTATTTTCTATATGTTTGTCTATCAGAATTTCGCACTTAATTAATCGCTGTAAATCCTTGAGCGTAAAGCCGAGAATAACTACAAAGGAAATTAGAAATAACACAGCTATGCGCCATTCAATAAAGGCGATAAATACAAATATTCCCAATACACGCATTAGTTTAGGAATAAACAGACCAGCAATTTCTGGATAACCCCAAGTGTGGTTAACAATTCCTCTGGCTAATCTTCCCGCAATACGTCCAGGATTATTTTCATCGTAAAATTCTAGTGGGAGAGTGAGAATTTTTGCTATGGCTGTTTGACTTTTATCTCGACGCGCTCTTAAGGCTATATCCCAGTGAAACCAACTAGTTAACCAAGGTTGTGTTGGCGCTCTAACAACAGTAACAATGAAGATTAGACTTAGTAAAAGACCTAAAGATAGAGATTGATTAACTGGGTGATTTGTACTGTGTGAAACATTGACAATTATTTTTTGTATTGGATGATCTAATGGTTGGCCAGATAAAACATTTAAAATTTGTCCAATCGCATAAGGTACAAGTAAATCAAGAATTTCATAAAGACTAGATGCAGTAATGCTGAAAATACTCAGTTTCCAGTAGGGACGAAAATAATTGAGAATATCTCTAACATTCGCCATATTGCACACCATCCCTAACCATAAGTGTTAGCCAGGAATATTTATACTACACATATAATACAATCGCGTCAATAGTGAAATAATAAAATCTTTCTAGAGAGCTAGTTAATACCTGTTTGATAGCAGGTGACATTAATTTTTAATTGCTATCATTTGCGTCTGCTGGAGGGAAAAATTCAAGACGATAACGATAAAGCGCGACTGGTCGAGAACCTGCTGTGAAATAATCAGGATCTTGGGGAGAGAGATAAACCGCAGTAACTTGATCTGCTTCGATAGCTGGGTTTAATGTAGAAAGTTGATGATAAGCAGTAGTAGATTCTACATTATTGAAATAGGCACGAGAACCACCTTTAAAATATTGTTGAAAAACTTCTGTGGTAATAAACTCATGCGGTGCTGTTTCCGTAGCGCGTGCAGTAACGACAGAAACTAATTGACGTTCTCCACGAAAAAATGTAACTTGACGATTAGGAGATTCTGGATCTATTTTAACTCCTAATACAGCTTCATCACCTAAATAAGCTATAGACAAATTCAAGCTATTAAATACCCTATCAGCTACTAATATTGGTGATGGTTTATCTATTTTTGCAGTAACTTTAAATCCAGAAATAAAGGGTTGAATTTTAACAAACCTAACTAAAAAACTTATAGGTTGATTTAATTGACGGCGATTTCCTTCAAATCCAGGTGTAATAATATCTGGTGCTAAAGGTGCTGCTAAATCTACTAATGTACTGGTAACTTTCCATGTACCAGCCATCCATTCAGGGTAAATTAAATCTCCCTCTGCTGGTTTGACGGATGTTAGTTTTTCCCACTGGGGAAAGTTTGCTAATTGTTCTGCTAGTTCACCAGCTTTTGCTTCTCCAGTTGTCAATAACAATAGCAGGGTTAAGCAAAAACTGAAAATGATTTTTATATACATATTCAATTAGATATAGCAGGTGACAGTGGTAAAAGCCTTTGAGTATCTAAGAGGTTGTTTTAAAAGTTTGAGATGGTTATTTTCAACACTTCTAGATCCCCCCTAACCCCCTTTATTAAGGGGTGAACTAGATTCAAAGTCCCCCTTTTTAAGGGAGATTTAGGGGGATCTGAAAATCTTTGATACACCATGAGAGACTTTTCAAACATCCTCTAAGTTTTAGTTTTGGTTAATGTCCTAAGCGCCTTGTCTACAGCTATAAATTCAAAAGTTTCTAGTTACCATACTCTGTCTAGAAATGAATTTTATCAGGCTTTGCCTTTAGTGACAGCAGAGGTAGAACCTCTTGATGAAATTCCCAGTTAGAAACTGGGAACGAGATAAAAAGTCAGAAATATGTAGCTTGGAAATTTACAAGGTTTCAACTGGTAAAGGTTGCCAAACTTCACTGTATTTGTCCCGTAAAGTCAGCCAATTTTCTACTTGTCCTGGTTCATATTCTCCCGGCTTACCCCATTGTAAAAATATGCTTAAAGCAGGTTCTTGTTGTTCATCTAATAACCGGATAGCATAGGTTGTAAAATTACCTCTTTTCGCTTCACCAGTTTCAAACTTCACCTGGGTTATTTTGTCCATATTCAGGTGAAACTCAAAACCTTCTGTGTGCATATTGGCATATTTACCTTTGGGTAATTCAGCGTAAAAAAGTTTTTCTATTTTTCCGCGTGCTTCTAAAACTGCGGCGCTGCTAGTGACAATTAAACGTAAAGTTCCTAAATTTTCACAAGCTTCTAAAAATTCTTTCAATGTTGTACTCATAAGACAATTTTGGATTTTAGATTTTGGATTTGTAAGCATTCAGCTATCATTAATCAGCTTTAACTTGTAGATAGACAAACTTGGTAAGAATATCAAAAATGCTGACTACATTGTATTTTTACATGGATTTTAATCATTATTTCAACAGATATTAATTTTTTAACCAATCACCAATCACCAGTTTATTACTTTTCATAATGTTCGTAAGCAGCAACAATACGTTGGACTAAAGGATGACGAACAACATCTTTTTGGGTAAATTCACAAAAAGCAATGCCTTCCACGTGCTTCAAAATTTGTAAAGCTACTGTTAATCCTGATTGTTGATTTAGTGGTAAATCAGTTTGTGTAATATCACCTGTGATTACCATGCGTGAACCAAAACCTAGCCGGGTAAGAACCATTTTCATCTGTGCCGGTGTGGTGTTTTGGGCTTCATCGACAATTACGAAAGCGTTGTTTAAAGTACGTCCGCGCATATAGGCTAATGGTGCAACTTCAATGACACCACGTTCCATTAAATTCGGGACTTTTTCCGGGTCAATAAATTCGTTGATGGCATCATAAAGAGGACGAAGATAGGGATTAACTTTTTGTTGCAAATCTCCTGGTAAAAATCCTAATTTTTCACCTGCTTCTACCGCAGGACGAGTTAAAATTAACCGTTCAAATTGATTAGATAGAAGTTCTTGGACTGCGACGACGACAGCGAGATAGGTTTTACCAGTTCCAGCAGGACCAATACCAAAAGTCAGGTCACGTTTGCGGATGGCTTCGATATATTGCCTTTGACGGAAGGTTTTAGCGCGGATTTCTTGACCACGGCGACTTTTAGCGAGGATATCTCGCTGTAGGTCTTGTAATTCACCTTGACGATCGCTCTCTATAGCTTGACGGGCTGTTAAAATATCTGCAGTTGAGATATTATTGCCTTTACTCCATAGGTTTTCCAGCGATCGCACTAATCGCGCTGCCAGATCAACTTGCTTGTCTGTACCAGCTATCAGGAGTTCCTGTCCACGTAAAACTAAGCTGGCTCCTGTTTGTTGTGATAGAAATTTGAGATTTGCTTCCCCATATCCACCTAGAGCGATCGCACTGGGAATATTAGGCAGCTGAATTGTTAAAGCACCTGCCATAGTTTTTTAGTAATAAGGTGAGGAGCCCAAATCTGAAATCTGAAATCTAAAATCTAAAATTCTCTTGATTCTGAGAATAGGCTGGCAACAGATGTCTATACTTTACTGGTAACTTCGTTAAAGCAACGAGAGATGCCACAAATATTCGACAATCTTGTTGCCACCTGTCTCCATTTTGCCCAGAACTGATGACTGGGTGAATCCGCTTAAATTTACCAGCTTAGACCTAGCGGAAGCGGGGTTTAGCAACAGGTCTAGGGATGTTTACACTTCTTTCTCTCGATCTTGGTGGGGGTATTCTTTCTTCCTGTTCTTCATCGAAAGACATACCATCCCGACTTTGGGAACTGCTGCCGTAGATGTCCAGGTATACTGATTGCCCAGCCAATTCTGCTGCTGCGGCAATTACCGTGCGAATCGCCTGAATATTACGTCCCCCCCGACCAAAGACTTTTCCTTTGTCTACAGGGTCAAAAGCGATGCGAATCCAAGCCCGTTTAAGGGTATAAGACATTTCACAATCGACGCTTAAAGACTCTGGAGATTCTAAAAACGGTTGCACAAGAAACTTAACCAGCCCAACATAATTAGGACTGGCTGCCAATGATTTCATCTCCAGATTATGACGCGGCTTTTGCACTGACTTGTTCAAAAACGTTAGCTTTTACTAGGATGCGACGAACGGTGTCCGTAGGTTGAGCGCCTTGTTGTAGTCGCTTGACGATGCCGGGGACATCTAATCGCACTTCATCGGTTCTGGGGTTATAAAATCCTAGTTCTTCTAGGGGACGACCATCACGGCGAGACAGGTCGTTAATAGCGATAATACGGTAACTTGCTTCCCGCTTTTTACCAAATCGCTTCAAGCGCAGTTTGATCATGTTGAGAAATCGTTCTCCTGTTGGTTTGTTAGGTAGTGATTTTGGAACTGGTTGATGAAGAAGTGACTAGGCTAAACGGCCTCTGTTCAAAACTTCTAATACTGAAATGATAATTTTAGCACTTGCTAGGCATTATTGGGGGAAGGTGACAGGGAACAGGGAACAGGGAACAGAAGGCAAAAGGCAAAAGGCAAAAGGCAAAAGGCAAAAGGCAAAAGTTAATATTCTCCCTTTGCACCCTGCCCCCTGCTCACTGAGCGTAGCCGATAGCGCAGCGTGGCGTTGAGCCATAGTGCTGCACCCCTGCTTTCTTAACTGTCACCTGTCACCTGTCACCTGTCACCTGTCACCTAAAGCGTGCCAAAACCTTTTTTCTTTTTCTCTTTCTTTTTCTTTTTCCCAGGTGCTGCACCGCCCGGATAACCGCGCCAACCAGGTGCAGGACGATTTCCTGCGGCTAGGGGGTTGCCCATACCGCCGCCAAACATTCCGGGCATACCGGGGAAATTGCCTTGTCCCATTTGTTGCATGAGCGATCGCATTTTTTGGAAATCTGCCACCAATTTACTCACGTCTGATTCTTTATAACCAGAACCAGAAGCAATGCGCCGTCGCCGACTGGGAGAACTGGCCAATAAATCCGGGTCTTTGCGTTCCTGCTTCGTCATGGAGTTAATCATGGCTTCACAGCGTTTTAGCTGGGTTTCCCCCTGCTTCAACTGGTCATCAGAAAGTTTACCCATCCCCGGAATTAACTTCATGATGCCACCTAATGAACCCATGTTTTTCATCAGGCGTAACTGTTTGAGGAAGTCGGTAAAATCAAACTTGGCTGAGAGGATTTTCTCCTGCATTTTCTCAGCATCTGCCAAGTCAATTTCTTCCTGGGCTTTTTCTACTAAGGTGAGAACATCACCCATACCCAAAATCCGGGAGGCCATGCGGTCGGGATAAAATGGCTGTAGCGCCTCCACTTTTTCACCCACACCGATAAACTTAATCGGCGCACCGGAAATTTGCCGCACTGACAAAGCTGCACCACCACGGCTATCACCATCCATTTTGGTGAGAATTGCCCCAGTAATGCCGATTTGGTCATGGAAGGTACGGGTAAGATTTGCTGCTTCTTGACCCGTCATTGAATCCACGACTAACAGAGTTTCGTCAGGTTCGATAGTTGACTTGATGCGGGCTAATTCCGCCATCATGTCTTGGTCGATTTGTAAGCGTCCAGCCGTGTCAACAATTACTGTATTAATACCTTCTGCCCTGGCGCGTTCCACCCCTTGACGGGCTATTTCTACAGGGTCAGCATCACTGCCCATCTCAAACACTGGTACGTCAATTTGCTTACCCAGCGTGATTAACTGATCAATAGCTGCGGGACGATATACGTCTGTAGCGACTAATAAACAACTACGATCTAATTTTCTTAAATGTAGGGCTAATTTAGCGGTAGCAGTGGTTTTACCAGTACCCTGTAAACCCGCCATTAGCACAACGGTGGTTTTACCTTCAACTTCTGCTAAGGGAACATTTTCTTCCCCCATGACCTGTACCAGTTCATCATAAACAATTTTGATAAACTGTTGGTCAGGGCGCACGCCAGCTATTACCTCGGCTCCCTGAGCTTTGGTTTCGACTTCAGAAATAAAATCTTTGACTACCTGGAGGTTAACATCTGCTTCCAACAAAGCCCGACGCACTTCCCGCAAAGCGTCTTGAATGTTGGATTGAGAGATTTTATCTTGCCCCCGCAGTTTTTTCCAGGCGGACTCTAAACGGTCAGATAGTGCATCAAACATAATTCAGTTACAACGTAAGTTAGCCAGTGAGAAAGTCTGAACCGCTGATATGGCGCTCCAGGATATCCGGTAAAGTTTGAACGTGCTATATTACCAGCTTAGTAGTTTTTGCTCCAAACTGTAGCACCAGGTAATGAAGGGGTGTAAGGGTGTAGGAGTGTAGGAGAAAAAAATACTTCATTCTTATTTTCGTTTTTGTACGGACATGGCTATTTTGATGGGCATTATCTGAGCTAATAAATTATTTATACTTAAGTAGGTGGGTGCAAATAAACATAACTATGTGAAGAAAAATTAACGAGGCTAAAATCCTCTTACCTTCTGCCTCCTACCTCCTGCCTTATCCTAACGATAAATATTCTCGCCCACCTACTGATTCATACTTACTTATATATTTAAACGATACCCTGCTCCACGAACGGTTTCTATGAGGTTGCTACCTAATTTTTTTCGCAAATATCCAACATAGACATCCACAATATTTGACCCTGGCTCGTAATCATATCCCCACACTCTATCCAGCAGTTGCTGGCGGCTCAGAACCTGTCCTGGATGACGAAAAAAAGTTTCCGCCAAGATAAACTCACGAAAAGGTAGTTCGATCAACTGATTATTTACCTTCACTTTTCTAGTTCTCAAATCCAATACAATATTATGAGCATTTAGAGTAAATTGTTCTGATGTAGAGATTTGGTTGACCGTTCTTAAACGCACACGAATACGGGCGAGTAACTCTTCAAATCGAAAGGGTTTGGTCATGTAGTCATCCGCGCCAGTTTCTAAACCAAATACCTTATCTTGGAGATCATCACGGGCAGTCAAAATCAAGATGGGTAGAGTTGCACCTTGTCCACGCAGGTCTTTCAAGACCTCAAAGCCATCTTTACCAGGTAGTCCTAAATCGAGTATCAGGAGTTCAAACATTCCACTTAGCCCTAATGAAAGTGCCTTTTGGGCATCAGTAGCAACCGTGGTGATAAAGCCGTGACTCTTGAGACCTTTCTCGATAAAGGAGGCAATGCGGGGTTCATCTTCTGCGATCAGAATTTGCGACATGATCTTCTACTCTTGAAAAGGATTAAGGGGTATGACAATTAGAAAGGTTGATCCTGTTCCTGGTTGACTTTGGAGTTGAATCGAGCCACGGTGTGCTTCTACGATCCCTCGGACAATTGATAATCCCAGCCCCGAACCATCTGAATGACGATGACTATTTTTGACACGAGCAAACCGCTCAAAAATTCGTTCTTGCTCACAGAGGTCAATTCCTTCTCCCGTATCCTCAATCCATATCCTCAACTTCCCATTATTGAGAGAAGCACCTAGTGTAATGCGATCGCATTCCTGGGTATGCTGGACAGCGTTCTGGGCTAAATTCATGACCGCTTGGGTGAGACGCTGGCGATCGCCAACCAATATTCCTTTCACCTTGATCTGAAATTGCCAATTCCGATGAGCTAAAGCCTGTACTTTGGTAGATATTGTGTCTAAAAACGATTTGGCATCAATGGTTTCAAGAAGTAAAAAATCTGGACGCTCAGACTTTGCTAATAAACTCAGATCATCTACCAACCGACTCATACGGTCAATCTCATCAATCACTAAATTAATGGTTTCCTGTTCAATACCAGAAGCCTGATCTAGATCCATTAGTTCCAAATGCCCTCGAATGATTGTGATCGGTGTTCTCAATTCATGACCGACATCATTCATAAAGTGTCGTTGACTGACAAAGGCAGCTTCTAAACGATTCATCATGGCGTTGAAAGAGTTTGTTAATTCAGCTAGTTCTCCACTTGTTTGTACTTCGATTCTTTCGTTGAGATTTTTCTCAGTGATTTTAATTGCTGTAGAGATGATAGAATTAAGAGGAGAAAGGACTTTTCCTGCCATAAACCAAGTCACAAGAACAGATAATATAAAGACACCTATCATTACCCAAAAAACTATTTTGAGGGTATCAAAAGCTTCCTCTTGTTCTCCATATACAGCATGGGCAACAATCAAGCGTCCGATAATCTGTTCTTGAAAATGAATAGGTTTAACTATATAGAGAATATTGCCAGTCTTCGTATTAGGTTGTAGTTTAATACCCTCTTGAACTGTTTTTATTTTGATCAAAGACTGCATGACTGATGATTGAGGCTGCAATGTCTTAGGCAGTGCTTCTGGACTGGAGCGATAAAAATCTTCATTCAAGATCCCAATCAGATAAGTGTCATCTTCTGGGATGCGTCGTGAGAGATAAATGTTAAACAAGTTAGCGAGTTGCCCAGCATCCTTTGGATATTTTATTTCTTGACCCCGGAGACCCAATTTATATTTACTCTGACTGTCATTATTCAGAAGACCTTCAAATATTTCGACTTCTTCTCTAATATCTTCAGTAACCCGATTAGCAATTGCGGAAAATACAAATTTGAATATTAAGGGGACTGTAATAACTAAAAATAGAGATAACAAAATAAAATAAGAAATAAAAATTCTTGACCGGATCGAGGTCAATACAATTGGTTTATAATTCCACATAAAGTCAATTCAAGTAATCAATTAAATTCAGTTATCAAACAGAATTCAGGAGTCAGAATCCAGAATTCAGAATGAATTTTGTGCGACTGGTGGATGAATAAACGGTATTGTACCTGAGTTTAATTAAGGTATAGGACTCCTATTTGAATTTTGAACAAAACTCCGTACAACTAAATCATCTAAAACCCTTTTGCCTCTTGCATGAGTGCCTCTTGCCTGCCTACACAAATGATTATGGCTTACGCCACGCTTCGCTATCACGAATCAAAGCGGATTCCTATAGTTTCAATCCATTTGATCAAGGAGCAATCTAATCATCGCTCCTTGGCACAGAGAGTTATTAGATGAGAATAGAGTGCATCAAAGCATCCTGCTCAGAAATCAAAGTAATTTTATAACTTTGCACATTGGTCTTCTTTACTACCTTGAACGATATTACCGCCACCAGTTGGACTAGGAGCATTTTCCTTGCATTGCAAATTGCCGTTAATGCGATTTTGCCGAATCGTCACCCCTCCAGTATTTTGAAAGGCTTGTAAATTTCCACCAATCTGGTTTTGGTTAGCAACTATTTGTCCTGAGTTTGAGTCGAACTGCACATCTCCAGTAATGCGTGTACTCACCACACGAGCCGCACTACCCTGCTTCACTTGGATGCTGCCACCCACGGTAGCACTAGAATTTACATCGACTAGACTTGCTCCCTCTGCTTGAATACTGCCATTTACTTTTGCACCTATGGCCTTGAGAGTTGCTCTCTGTTCGACAACAATATTTCCTTTAACAGTTGTACCATTGAGTGTACAAGTTTTGCCTTGAGGTACTTTCACATTATCAACGGTGATTGCACCTAAGCTTCCTTGGCAAGCAATTTCTTCAGCGATCGCCACGTGAGGTAACATCAGACTAGTGCTAAGTCCGATTAATGTCATCGCCACACCAGAAATTGATTTTAGCATTATGGTTAAAGCTTTTTGTGAGAGGTTACAGTTATTAATGTCACATCGTTACATGAACCTTGTTTAAATAATTGATGAGAAAAAGTTCATAAATATCAGGATTTATGCAAAAAATTTGGTATGGGTCATGGTTCTTGAGGACGGAAAAATACTCGCTGTGCTGCGTACGCTTCGCTAACGTAAATCCCAAATCCAAAATTTTCAAGCTCTACACTTGAGGGTGGAGTCAATCCAAAATCGAGTGACGTTATATTCTATCTTTGAATAGAGTGTTACTATTTTTCAACTTATGGCAGGACATAGTAAATGGGCAAATATTAAACGTCAAAAGGCGGTAGTCGATGCGAAAAGGGGAAATATATTTACCCAACTATCGCGGGCGATTATAGTTGCAGCTAGAAATGGTATCCCAGATCCGGCGGGAAATTTTCAGTTGCGGACGGCGATTGATAAGGCTAAGGCGGCGGGGATTCCCAATGATAATATTGAGAGAGCGATCGCTAAGGGTGCAGGGACTTTTGGCGGCGATAACTCCAGTTTAGAAGAAATTCGCTATGAAGGTTATGGCCCTGGTGGTGTAGCGATTTTAATTGAAGCCTTAACAGATAATCGTAATCGCACCGCTGCGGATTTGCGGGTGGCTTTTAGTAAAAATGGTGGAAATCTGGGAGAAACAGGTTGTGTGAGTTGGATGTTTGCCCAAAAAGGGGTATGTGTAGTTGAGAAAGTTGTGGATGAAGAACAGCTGTTAGAAGCTTCTTTAGAAGGTGAAGCGGATGCTTATGAAATGATTGCTGAGGAAACGGCTGAAGTGTTTACTGAGGTGGTAAATTTAGAGCAACTTAGTCAAACACTCAAAAATAAGGGTTTTAAAGTTACTGAAGTAGAATTGCGTTGGATTCCTGGAAATCAGGTGGAAGTTACAGAAGCTGATCAGGCTAAATCTCTGCTGAAATTAATTGATACTTTAGAAGGCTTAGATGATGTCCAAAATGTTACAGCTAACTTTGAAATGTCTGAGAATTTAATGGCTGCCAGTATGAATTAACAACCCAACAATATGTAGGGGTGTAGGGGAAAGGATTTTCCCCCTTGTTACCTGCTATATCAATCGGATATGACTGGCAGGGATGGATTTAAAGGAGTAGTAAAAATAAAATAAACTACTCCAGATCCCAGAATCATTATTGCCAAACTGAAAAGAATTACCCAGCGGTCTGTAGGTTCGTAAGTATCTTCCTCAATATCACGACGGACGGCGAAATAGTGTGTTGTGGAAAGCCAAACTGTGACTAAACCTACTAAGGAAAATACTAAACCTAATTTCCAACCAGTACCTAAATGGGGTACGAGAGGTGTTTGCAAAACACGCAACCGCACAATCACAACACCAAAACCCAAAAGCGCGATCGCTGTTCGCATCCAGGCTAGATAAGTACGTTCATTAGCTAAATGATCTCTAATCCTTGATGGATTCAGTCTTCCGGGTTTTCTGTGATTTTCTTGAGTTGATTTGGACTGTAACTGCATTAAAATAACACCCTTAATACCAAATTAATTTGCAAAAGTTTCTTTCTTTTCACTGATTAGCAGCACCAAAATAACATCTAGTTAAGATAGCTTATGCAGATGGTATATATTTTATTGATATATTTTTTACATAAAATATCCTAAGATAAATTGTAGCAAAAAACAACCTCTTAAATCTGAGTTTAATTTTACAGGTGCTGCCTGAAAATTAATTGCTCAGTAGGTTAAATATTAAATATAAAACACTCGCAATGGGATGGAGATTGGATAGTAAAAAACTACCTCTTATCTGCATAAGCAGAGTTCAATTTTAACTTTACATAGCAGTCTGATTGAAGTTTTAAACTGACTCCTAAATTCTCACAATTCAATTTTGACCAAGATTGGAAGGGACAATTGTCAATGGCAGGAATGACCCTGGATCAGCTACGCATTTTTCTAGCTGTGGCAGAACATCTACACTTTACCCGTGCAGCAGAAGAA
The DNA here is from genome assembly GCF_001586785.1 of Sphaerospermopsis aphanizomenoides BCCUSP55. Classification (GTDB taxonomy): domain Bacteria; phylum Cyanobacteriota; class Cyanobacteriia; order Cyanobacteriales; family Nostocaceae; genus Sphaerospermopsis_A; species Sphaerospermopsis_A aphanizomenoides_A. Next base: position 51,351 of record NZ_LUFH02000013.1, on the reverse strand, counting down.
CTCTATATTACTCAACCTGCTGTGAGTGCAGCGATCCAAAATTTAGAGCAAGAATACGGAATCAAGTTGTTCCATCGTATTGGCCGTCATATTGAAATTGCTGAAGCAGGTAAGTTATTGCAATTAGAAGCAGAGAAAATTCTTAAACAAGTCACGTTGACAGAAAGGGGATTGCGAGAATTAAATAATTTACAAAGAGGTGAATTAAAATTAGGTTCAAGTCTGACTATTGGGAATTATTGGCTACCAAGTAAGATTAGTGAATTTAAAAGTCAGTATCCAGGAATTGAAATTAACTGTACTCTTGCTAACACAGAGGAAATTTGTGTAGGAACAGCAACAGGACTATTTGATTTAGGTTTGGTAGAAGGAGAAGTGAAAGCATCATTGCAAAATACTTTGGAGTATGAAATTATTGGTAGCGATCGCCTACAAATTGTTGTTGGTCAAACTCACCCTTGGTTTGAATACCCAAAAATTAGCCTCACAGAGTTAAATCAAACTCCTTGGGTGATGCGAGAACCTGGTTCTGGAACACAGCAAAGATTTGAGGAAGCCTTGCTAAATTGGGGAGTTAATCTGGATGAACTAAATGTGATATTAATCTTTAACAGCGGAGAAATGGCCAAAGCTGCTGTTGAAAGCGGTGTCGGTGCGACTGGGATTTCTGAATTGATGGTCAAAAAAGAACTGCAATTAGAAACTTTACGAGCTATTCAAACTATAGATGATCGCAAAGGTGTTGCTGTGAATGTGGAAATAGTCCGACCCTTTTACAAACTCAAGCATCGACAGAGGTTTCAAACAGGTATATCTAAAGCCTTTGAACAGATTTTATGTAAGAATTCAGGAGCAGGAGTCAGGAGTCATAATATTTAATAAAACCGTAGATTATCACTAGCGTGATTTTTGGCGTAACCTTAATCATATTGCCACAAATTTTGCATTTGTTAATCCGACTATGCACTCATAAATTCTTAATGTATCTTTGGATGAGCAATAAGCTGACTAACAAAGGAATCATGAAACTACCGAAATGCAATAACCAAACTCCAAAATTTTGATTTATTGAAGGCAGATGAATTGTCAGCACAACAACTGTTAGATAAAATCCACTGGCAAACATCAAAACCCGACCTGCAAATTTATTAGCAAGATACCAGATTCGTGGTGCTGACAAGGTTTTAGGAGTACGAATTCCATAGCCGCAATTGGGCGGCACGATCTCCGTAATCAATGGGATAGACAATAAAAAGATTAGAAGTGCCGGAATAACAAATGTTTGTTGCAGCATATTGTCATATTGTCATATTGTCAGCGTCAAACTTACTGGACGCTTTTTATTAAAATCTTTTATTACATCTATTTTAGGCTGTTTTATAATTTTTTATTTTTAAGTCCGATTAACTTGGATGTAGAAATGTTATGTAAATTCACAAAATGTTATCGTTAAATGCGGCAATAGTATGTCCAAAAAGCCGATGTGGTATTGAGGGTTTATAGCATCACTTTTATTTATCGTTTTAAAAAGAAAGAGTATTTGCTTCTATTGTTTAGTCGGCGTAAATTAAATGTCATCGGGTCAAACACAAATGGCAATTATCTCAAACCGGGTGCAACATGAATATCAAAAACATCCAAAAAACTCAAAAACCCCATGTAGTAGAGCAACAAACAGTAGTTGAAAATACGACCAATAATGATTTGACTCTTGGACAACGCCTTGCTGATAAATTTGCGGCAGAAGTAGGTTCTTGGAGATTTCTCATCTGCCAAAGCAGCATTTTAGCAGGATGGGTAGGAATCAATTTAATGCCTGGAGTTCCCCACTGGGATGAGTCCCCATTCATGATGCTTAACTTAGTATTTTCCTTCGCTTCAGCTTACACTGCTCCTATTGTTTTAATGAGTCAAAATCGCCAGTCTGATACAGATCGCAGAAATGCCGAAATTGACCACCAAGTGAATCTCAGAGCCGGACAAAATATTGAATTGCTCCATCAAAAATTAGATGACTTGCACACTCAACAGTTAAACGAACTAACTCAAATTGTCCAAGATCAACAAAAAGTCCTAAATGAATTGAAGGTAGTTTTAGTGCCTCCTGGTAAAGAGAATAAAGAAGCTAAAGTAACTATATTACCAGGACTATATATGCAAAATAACAGCAAATTCCCCAAGACAACTGTCAATAATATCATGTTTAATGTTGACCAAACAGTTGGAGACAATGAGAAAGTGGTTGACAAATTAATTCATCACTAAAAGTATGTCTCGTCTCAGTTTTAAATTTAAATCATCATACCCGCAATTTCATAGGATTAAGTTCTAGTATTGACACTTCATATCTCATGGTTATAACAGCATTTGCAGATATTACCTCATACTAGCTTCAAAAACTCCAGTGACAAGATTAAGGAGAAATAGAAATGGAAGAATTTTTAACTGCTATTCCCACTGGAATTACAGCTTTTACCGCTACAAATTTGGATGATTTAGTCATTCTCACGCTGTTATTCTCTCAGGTGAATGCTACTTTCCGTCGTCGGCATATTGTCATAGGTCAGTATTTAGGTTTCTGTACGCTGATAGTTGCCAGTATGGTTGGTTTTTTGGGAGGTTTAATATTACCATCTCATTGGGTTGGACTTCTCGGTTTAGTACCTATTACTATCGGACTCAATAGGTTGCTGAATTCTGAAAATGATTCATCATCAGAATCGGAATTTGATTTAACTCATACTTCTACTTTTGCTAGTTTTGTGTCTCCCCAAGCTTATAGTGTAGCAGCTATTACCATCGCCAATGGGAGTGATAATGTGGGGATCTATATGCCGTTGTTTGCTCATACTGCCCTTTCTAGTTTACTGGTAATTGTTGCAGTCTTCTTGTTACTGGTTGGGGTTTGGTGTTATGTGACTTACAAATTAACTTGTCAGAGTTTTATAGCTGATTTACTCTCTCGTCATGGTAATCATCTTGTGCCTTTTGTATTGATAGGTTTGGGTGTGTTTATTATTCTAGACAGTGCTTCCCTAACACCAATTGCTTTAGTTGCTAGTTGCTTGTGTTTAATAGGATTAATCAAAATTGTTCAAACTTCCAAAATCAAAACTCAAAGTTTGTAGTCCTGGAAAAAATTATGCAGCTTTTTCGATTTGCTTCCCTAGTTTTAGTAATTGTAGTTAATTTGATAATTGCTCTCCCCTCTTGGGCTGAAACACCCTCTTCTTCAAATAGTAATCCTGATTATTTTCAAGTAGGACAAAAAGTTATTTGGCTTTACAAATCTCGTGCTGATTCCAGTGATATCCAAAGAATTACCGTTGAGATAGTTAAGTTAGGCTCTAAGCAAATACAAATTAAAGTACCACTCCGCAAAAATGAATTTTGTCATCGGTGGGTGAATAGAAGTAAACTAGAGAATTTCCACAGTCTGAAAGATTAATAATCCTGGTAAATGCTAATCAAGTTTAACGAAGGCAGGAGGCAGAATGCCATTTTTTAACGAGGATATATATCCCTTTCTAAAAACTTTGGACGAAGTCCGGTTTTAGACTTGATTGTTTCGATAAAAATATTACGGTTTTAATTATTTAAATTGTTTTCTTTTTTTTGTGAAAACAACCTCTGATTTCCAACACAGGAGAAAAAATATGCAGTTTCTTAAAATCGTCATTGTTGCCCTGGTATTACTTGTAAATTTAGTGATTGCTCAACCTTCATGGGCAAGTAAGAATTTCACGAAAGGGGCTGATTATGTTGAAGTAACTCAGGAACTCAATCACCTTCTACAAGTACAGAATACACCTGAACAAGCTGGTTATACACCTGAACAATTTCAACAGCGGCTGTTACAATTACAGTCTCAAAAGACTATCATGGAAACTGCCAATAAACGGGCGCAATGCCGTAATGAAACAGGAAAAACATTAGCTGTCTATGCTAATAAAGGCAAAAAATATCCCACTCAACTTTATTACTTGGCAGATGGACAAATAACTGATGATGATTGGGATTGTGATGGTCTTTATTTACCCGCAGGAATTCAGATAGTTCTCAGTCCAAATGGTCAACCAGAACAATTGACTGATGCAATCGCTGTTAAGTTTGTTGATGGTACACAGCCTGTCGCTCAAACTAATCCTACAACTGGTGCGATTGAATTGAATATTGAACCTGCTAAAATATTCAAAGTTGGTGAGGGTAGCTGGTTGATACCATCTTTGTCTCAAGCAGAGATTGATCAGCAAATTCCTAGTCCCCAACTTATTGATTAATCTGGGCTGAATGATTCAACTTGTATCGTAAGAATTCAGGAGTCAGGAGTCAGGAGAAGCTACGCAGACATCTGGTGCAGGAGTCAGAATATTTGTTTGTAGCAGGAATCTTCCATCAGCAAGTTTTTTCATCAATGATCAAGAATGACTCGAAAACTCTAATTCATCCTGTAGGCGTAGCCGTGCCGCAGGCTATCCTGTATTCTGTATCCTGAATCCTTACCTTTTATCACAAGACTTCAACAATTGACAATTACCTCTCCCATCAAGGAAGAGGATTAAAAAATATGCACCAATTGATTTTTAGTCTGCTTTTGCCTTGGCAGACCAATTGAGGATTAATGCTCTTACTGATAAATATACGACCATACCATTAAAAAGATGCCAAAGAAAATGAGTACCACTTGAAAAGTAAGGGCAAATTACCTGATCCAGAGTGCGGAATGAAAGGGCTAACAGGAAGATTCCCGATGCAGCAAATAAAGTAAATTGTTCATTCTTTTGTTTTTGATAGTGATAAATTCCCAACATCAATAAAATTGCCAATCCAGGCAGATAGGAAAGAGAACCATTGAGAAGATTGGGAAATTGTCTACTGAAGTTACTCAGGAATAAAAAACTTATCAGCAATGCTCCTGTATAAATATATTTTATCCTAATTACCTGACGGCTATAAAGCCATAAAAAGCAAAGTTGAAACACGAAAATAGGGATCACATCTAATAAATATGCCCATTTTTGGGCAAATGTGTGCAGTAGAGTGCTACCAATGCCAATAGTAGTTGTTAAGATTATCAGTATATAAATGCTAGTTGGTACTTTTTGTTGCTGTCTTTGAGCTAATTGCCAAATAGCCCATGCGGCAATAAAGAAGGAAATATTAGAAACTGCATTAAGCGGTTCATTCCACAAACCAGGAAGAATACGTTCGCAGTAAAGGTCGATATAATCATTCATCTTGCTCTATTCAGGGAATTGGGTAAAAATAATAGGTAAAACGCTGTCATCTATCTTTACAATGTCACTCACCCAGCTTTCTCAAACCCTAACCCCTAACCACACAGCCACAGACTACCGGGGATATAATTATGATCTGGTGATTGTCGGTGGTGGTATTGTTGGTTTAACTCTAGCTGCTGCTTTAAAAGACTCTGGTTTAAGTGTACTGCTGATTGAGGCCAGGGTAACATCAGCCGCAGTAGCCAAAGGCCAAGCTTATGCTATACATATGCTTTCAGCCAGAATTTTCCAAGGAATTGGTATTTGGGATCAAATTCTGCCTAATATCGCTAAATACAGACAGGTATTTTTATCTGATGCTGACTATCCTGATGTGGTTAAATTTCAAAATTCTGATTTAGAAATTCAAACACCAGAATTAGGTTATGTAGGCGAACATTTTGCACTTTTAGAACCTTTACAGGAATTTGTCCAAAATTGTGCAAATGTAACTTGTCTGTGTCCGGCAGAAGTAGTAAATACCCAGACTGAAAAAGATATAGTTACTGTTAATATTCAGGTTGACGGTGAACATCGGAAAATTAGAACTAAGTTGTTAGTAGCTGCTGATGGTTCAAAGTCACCGATTCGTCAAGCTGCGGGAATTAAAACTAAGGGTTGGAAATATTGGCAGTCTTGTATTGTCGCTTTTGTTAGACCTGAAAAATCACATAATTACACGGCTTACGAAAAATTCTGGACGAGCGGACCTTTTGCGATTTTACCTTTACCTGGAAACCGTTGTCGAATTGTTTGGACTGCACCCCATGAAGAAGCGAAGGCTTTGTGTGCTTTGAGTGATGAGGAATTTTTAGCTGAACTGACCAAGCGTTATGGTAATCAGATGGGTAAATTGGAACTATTAGGCGATCGCTTTATTTTTCAGGTACAGTTAATGCAGAGCGATCGCTATGTTCTGCCCCGTTTGGCTTTAGTTGGTGATGCAGCACACAATTGTCATCCCGTCGGTGGACAAGGTTTAAATTTAGGTATTCGTGATGCAGCAGCATTAGCAGAAGTGATTCAAACCGCACACCAAGCAGGTGAAGATATTGGTAAAATTGAAGTTCTCAAAAAATATGAAATCTGGCGAAAAAAAGAAAATCTCGCCATTTTAGGTTTTACCGATTTGTTAGATAGAGTATTTTCTAATAACCTTTTACCTGTGGTAATTATCCGCCGTTTGGGTTTATGGTTTATGCAGCGAGTCCCAATGATCAAAATATTTGCCCTCAAATTAATGATTGGGTTAAAAGGAAAAACTCCGGAATTAGGGAGAATGTAAGTATTCAACATTTCTGGGTTATGCCAAAAATTACGATTTGATAAGCTGTCAAATATTATCTTTCACATCAACGGTGATTTATTTTAACATTGCTATGTGAAAGATGGAAAAATCAGGTGCTATGCCCAAACGTCTCCTAGTGGTTGAATCACCCGGAAAAGTCAAAAAACTGAGTCAAATTCTCGGTACAGATTGGATTGTTCGTGCTAGTTGTGGACATATCCGCGAACTCAGCAATGAGGGTGAAGATTCCCTAGGATTCACAATGGAAGGTAACAATGTCCGTTGTAATTATATTCCCCGTGACCAACGCGCTAAAGAAACCATTCAACAACTCAAAGCTGCTGTTAAACAAGTTGATGAAGTTGTTTTAGCAACAGACCCAGACCGAGAAGGAGAAACCATTGCTTGGCATCTCAAAGAAACCCTGGGATTGAGAGAACCCAACCGAGTAGTTTATACAGAGATTACAGCATCGGCGGTAAAAACAGCCATTTCCCATCCTCGAAAACTTGACTTCAACTTAATCGGTGCAGGATTATGTAGAGATTGCCTTGATAAGCTAGTAGGATACAAAGGTAGTCCCTTAGTTTGGGCATTAAATAACGGTGCAAAAAGTGTAGGTAGAGTCCAAAGCGCCACATTACACCTCATCTGTCAGCGCGAAAGAGAAATACAAGTCTTTGTTCCCCAAGATTACTGGAGTGTGTGGGTAGACTACAAAGAAGGATTTCGGGCTTTCTACAAAGGTACAGTTAACACTGCCACAGAAACACCAGAACCGGAAACAGAAACCCACGATGATGCAGCTACTAATAACCCAGAAAAACCCGAATCTAAGCGGGTTCTTTCCGAAGCAGAAGCAGACAGATTAGTTGCAGAAGCAAAGCAGCATCCCCATCAAGTCATCCAAGTTGAAGGGAAACTCACCTACCGTCAACCCCCTCCACCATTTACCACCTCAACCCTACAACAAGCAGCCGGTTCTAAACTGAAATTTGCCCCGGAAAAAACCATGCAGGTGGCACAAAAGTTATATGAGGCTGGTTTAATAACATATATGCGAACCGATTCAGTGATGTTAAGTCCGGAATTTTGTGCCAGTGCGCGTAAGTGGTTGGAGGAACATGACCCCCAGAATGTACCCCAGCAAGTAGCTAAACACCGCAGTAGTAAAACAGCACAGGAAGCACATGAGGCGATTCGTCCTACAGATGTGTTTCGTCCTTCGGTACAGTTGCGGGCAGAATTACCTGAAGATGAGTTTAACCTGTATGTGATGATTTGGAAAAGAGCGATCGCTTCCCAATGTCGTCCCGCACAAGTGAGAAAAACTCTAATCATTACTCAATCAGGAAATTTATTATGGCAAGCTAGGGGACAGGTTGTAGAATTTTACGGTTATGCGAAATACTGGCCTAATCTGGGTAAAGATGCCGTTTTACCCGTTGTCCAACAGGGACAAATACTAACTTTAGAAAATGCCGGACATGAAAAGAAACAAACCCAACCACCACCAAGGTACAGTGAACCAAAACTTGTACAATTAATGGAAAGAAAAGGTATTGGTCGTCCTAGTACCTACGCGCCTACGGTTGCGACATTAAAGAAACGTAATTATATTGAATTGAAAAAAGATCATCTTCATCCTACAGCTTTAGGGTTAGAAGTTGACGAGTTTTTACAAAAGGCATTACCAGATTTATTAGAGGCAGAATTTACTGCCAAGATGGAAGCAGAATTAGATAAAATTGCTGAAGGTAAAAATTCTTGGCAATCTTATTTAACTACTTGGAATCAAAGTTATTTTGTCCCTGCGCTTTCTCAGGCTAAAACTGTGGTTGTTAATTCAGCAACTACAACTAAAGCTAATGGTAAAGTAGATCGTAAATATGAAAGTTCAAAAACCAGATGTCCTGAATGCAAAAACTTTTTAGCTAAAATTCCTAGTAGTAAGGTGAAGAAGAAATACTTTCTTAAATGTGTGAGTGGGTGTGAAAATGTTGTTTTGTTTTGGAGTGATTTTCATAAAAGTTGGGAAGCACCAAAAACTAAAACATCGGAAAGTGAAAAGACTACTAAAACGGAAGCTAAGATCACATCTTATCCCTGTCCGGTATGTAAGAAACCTTTAGAGGAGTATAGTTATATTAAAGATGGGCAGAATAAAACTATGTTGAGGTGTTCTGGTAAGGACTCTTGGAAGGATAATAAACATAAGGATGCGGCTTATTTTCATACTGCTAAGGGATGGTGGAGTCCTAAGTTTGGGAATTTGATAATTTAATTGTCGGAATCAGGATATCCAGGATTTGAGGATTTTTAGGATAGAAAACGCAGATAAACGCAGATAAACGCAGATTTTGTCAGAATCAGGATATCCAGGATTTAAGGATTTACAGGATGTTTTTGATTCTTGAAAATGGCAATTTTTTTTAATGTAATGATAGATAATATCTTGTGATTGTAATTTTTATAATTACATGATATAATTATTGTAACACTAGCATAACATAAACTAACAATATGAAAAAGCTGGAAATAGAAATAGATGCTGGTACAGAATCACAGTTATTTTGGTTATCAAAGCTATATAACTGTACTCCTCAAGAATTATTTATCAAAGCTATTCAACAAATGGCAAAATCAGAAATAGATAATTATCCATTGTTAGGAGGTTGGGAAAATGAAGCAGAAATGGTAGATAAAATGCTAGATGATATTATTACCAATAGAGGCAGAAGCAAAAAGAAGGAAGTGGAAAAAAGTCCTGCTTGATACAGATATTTTTTCGGAAATTCGTAAAGGTATTAACCCTGTTGTTTTCAATAGGGCTAAGTTTTATCTTTGGGAATTTGGGTTTTATACTATTTCCATGATTACTGTTACAGAGATTGTTAAAGGTTGGCATAAACTGAAAAGAGAAGATAAAATTGATAAATTTTTAATAGACATTAAAGCAGCATAAATATTAACATTTGATCAAAAAAGTTCAGAATTAAGTGGACGTATTAGTGCAGATTTAGAAAAAATTGGTCAACCCATTGGTCTAGCAGATTCTTTAATTGCTAGTATTGCTATAGCTAATAATCTAGTTTTAGTCACTGGAAATACAGCCCATTATCAACGTATTCAAAAACTTGGTTATGAATTAAATTTAGATAATTGTCGTATATAAAGTCACAAGGTAAGTATTTGTCAGAATCAGGATATCAAGGATTTGAGGATTTTCAGGATGTAATAAAATAAAAATGGGTTTATTAAACATATTAAGTTTTTAAAAACTGATTTAGCGATGTTTTCAAGTAATTAAGAAAATTCATTAATTCCAACGCCAATCTATACAACTCGTCTCAAATAAAATTAATCTCCTGATGTTTACGTTGTGAAATTGTTAGTTCACTCAAACCTAAACCCCCTCAACCTTACTCTGGATATTGTGAATTTGACTGGGGACGTGGTTTTCTATTACCTGCGACGAGTAAACCGGAAATTCTGTGCATTAGTGATACTATCGCTGACCCGAATAAATCTGTTCTAGCCTATGGTCAAACTTGGAATCATGGCGGGTTTAAGTGCGTTTCCCAAAAAATTGGATTAACTTGCACTAATACTAATGATATTGGTTTCTTCCTCAGTCGGGAAAAATGGCGAGTATTGGGGATCTCACAACGTTAATTTTGTGAAAATAAAGCTGTTTGATCAAGCGATCGCTTTTTGCTCAACACCGGCATATATTAGGAACTGGAAACAGTATCTTTAAGTGCCTTCCGAGCTAATTTTACATAAGTTTTAACGGTGGCATAGGGCATTTCCAAATCTTGGGCTATGGTCTGCAATGATTCTCCCATTTCTCGCCGTGCTAAAATCGTTGCCCAGGTGGAAGCAATTTTGTCAGTGCGATCGCCCCCTGTACGTTTGCGTTGGGCTGTAAAGATTGCTGTTAATTCATCTATGCGTTCTCCTAGTAAATTTGTTAATACTTCAGAATGTGTAGTTGGTTCTGGTTCTACCCAGTCTAAACGGGTTTGTCCTAGTCCAAAGGTGGTTTTGTGACCTGTGCCACAGTAGGGAGAAAGTCGGACTAAAGCATAAAACAACTGGGTAAATTCAGTGTTAGCTAACGCAGATTTACTCAACCCACAGGAAATTGCCCCAGTGAAACCAGTCACAGAACCCCGTTTTCCCGCTGCTACTTTTACCGACTCCAAGCGGTGCTGGTGAATGATGACATTTTCATCTATCCATTCCAGAAAAGCATCTTGTTCTACAGGCATTCCCGAAAAATCATTCCAGCGTCGGAGGTAGCTGTGAAAAAGATTAATAGGAACGGGAAGGGGGAAATGATGACCTTTGCGACGAAAGCTGGTAGGTGAAACAAAACTCAGACTCACATCAGAATATTTATTTATAGGTGCGTTTAGCAGTTTGTAGGTAGTCGGTGCATGGGCAATACGCACCTGTTTTATCTGCAATGGTGCATCTCTTAATTGTAGTTGAGGGGGCAATTGGGTTAACCATTGACTAAAAAACTGAACTACTGGTTGGGAAATAGCGTTGACGTGCCAACGGTAAGTTTGGTTTGCTTGTAGTTGCAGTTGTTTACCAGTGGGAAGCAATTGACCTTCGAGGGCGGAAATATTGAAGGGTTTTTCTGATTCGCCATCATGCAGATATGCAGAAAGTTCGGGGTTATATTGCCGTACTTGGTCGAGAAACCAAGCGTGAAGTCCAATGCTGTATTGAGAATAAAGGGAAGCGGTACTGGTTGCTTCTAGGTCAAAAACTAAACCAACTAATTCTGTATCATCTGCCCAAGATAGAGGGGTGTTTCCTTGGGGTTGAGTTTTGCGTTTGCTGGATGTAGCTGTTCTTGGCATTGTCTGATGCACTTGTCGGTGATGTTGAATATTTTACTCGATTTCCGTCCCCTTGTGGGGATTACAGGAGCTATCAGCTATGAGGAGTCAGCCTAAAGGGACTTCCAAATAAAAAAATATCCACTCGTTGAGTAAGCAGGGGACGCAGGGGACGCAGGGGAGGAAAAATTTTTCGCTCTCAAAATTGGATAATTTAATTTCTGGAAGTCCTAAAACTCTCTTGCTGCAAGCCCTAATTAAAGTTTGTACCTCATTCACTTTCAATATTCTCTATTTTACGAATCTGCCTTAGTCTATAGATATTTTATAACTTTTGTTAGAGGAATAACTAGCTTTTTATTTCTAATTTTGAATTGTGCTAGTGGCAGCTAAATTGGTGATCAAACCAATATGATTGACTGAATCATCTCTAATGCATATGATTATCTAACCAATCAAGCTTTACTAAGTAGTAATTTATTTACATTGAACTGATGGAGTATAATGATGGCAATTTTATTTACTAAATTACTAAATTCTATTAAGTTTATATGTCAAAAATGGGAATTTTAGCGTGTTTTGGCTATTTTCTTAGTTGATTTTGCAGTGTTCGCAACAAGCTTAGATTCTAGTATTGAATCTGGAAGTAGTAGCGACTCTGTCACCAGAAGATTGGACAGAGTTGTACATAAAGATGATGCTGATAGACCTAAAACTACAGGAGAATGGCATCAAGAAGCACGTGAAACAGAAAATGCTCCTGGTGAAAGAGCTAAAAGAATTACAAAACAATCTGGTGAAGCTTTAAAACAATGGGGTTCTGTGTACCCAGACACAGCTAAGAGAAGTGCTGAAGAACTCCAAGATAGTAATGATTGATTAAAATTGGCAAGGTTTTATACTGATATCTTGCATTATTTTCAATAACCGTAGAGTGGGCATTGTAAATAACTTAAAAATCAGGCTTTTTCGTACATAAAACAATGCCCATACTAGATAATTTAAATTATTAATTAAGCTGCAAAAACTTGATCAACTGTAATAATGCTTACTCGAATTGAGCAAGAGTAATTTCCTTATTTGGAAAATGAGCTACTATTTTGAGATTCCCTCCTAATTCTTTGATATAACGAGAAAGAGTGGAAATTTGAATGTCTTCTTGGTTTTCTAATTGGTTTTCTAACTCACAAGTAATTGACGAAAAATCCTTAAATTGTGCTTCTATTTCAGCTTCCGTTAACCCTAAAGACTGTTGTAGTTCTAGAAGATTAATATGCAGTAGCATAATTTGAGCAATAGTTTTACTTTTTGCTCTGCGCTCTGGTGTCATTTTCTTGCTTAATTCGCTGAAAGGTTTTGTTTTCATAGTAAATTAATACTCCATTTTTTTTTGACACTAATTTAACCAATTATTTTTTAATTTTAATCCCCTTGCGGGGAAGAGAGATGGGAGACGAATAATTAGTCTAATCATCCAGCATCTCACGGATCAGAGTTTCCGTCCCCTTGCGAGGAAGCTTAAGATATTAATTAAACTCTGACAAGCATCATTATTTTATCATCTATCTTGAGTTAAAAAGCTGTAGAGATTATAAAATCATCCCTACAGCTTCAAAAGTTTAGTGATAATCTTCAATCTTGATTATCACCAGATACTTAACACCTCCTATTGTCTTAAATTGTGTTATTAACCTCTGGTTAGCTGTAAGCCACAAAGCATACTCTTGCTTACAATTCCGTTCCAGCTTATGAAATTTTAGATTTTTAAAGCTAGGTGATTTTTGATCACTGGAATTACCTGAGATCATCCGCAGAACTTTAAAAAAAGCCCTTACAACTGCTTTTGGATACCTCCTGGCTTCTTTCTTGCTTTTGTAGAGGAGTTCCAAATCCTTAGACAACTTGAAAGGTATACCTTCCAGACAAAAATCTAAAGACTTAGCAGCAGTTTCAGTTTGCTGAGAACTGTAAACAAACTTGTAGCGAGAGCCACTAGAACGTTTTTTACTTTTGCGAGAGCGAGATACCGACGATGCAGGGTGGTTAGAATAATTAGAATTAGTCTGGTTATCCACTTGCTTCATATTTGCGTCCTTTCATAGTTGTTAATACTCCTTGCCAAGTTATAGGGAACTGTATTTCTCATACTATCACGGATTTTTTCTAGATGACAAGTCACTCAATACACTTCACACTCTTAATACTTCCATCCTCTTTCAAAGCAGCAATTTTAACCTTCACTATCTGTCCTTCCTGTAGTAAACTTGCCTTTTTTGGTTCTTTCTCAGTCAGCTTAATGACTTCCAATATCTCATAACTGACCTTATTCCCACTAATTTTAGTAACTTTCGCTTCTATGACATCCCCTTCTTTAAACTCCTGAGATTCCGTCACTTTAGCAATTTCCGCTTGACGTGCTGACTCGACAACTGGTGCTGCGGGTGTGGTAATTTCCCCAATGGGAACACCTGCTTCTTTGTAATATCGCATCAAGCGAGATACCCAACCTAAAATTTGCAGAATAGTTTGAGCATCACTGTTAGGTTTAAAATACTGACTACAGGTAATTTCTATATTGTGATAATATCCAAAAGTTTTACCACTGTGTCCAATTTGTTTACCGTCTCTAACTAAGGTTTTGAGGTAGGTTAAAAATCTAGATGTAGCATCAGATTTATCAATTATTGTCCGCAGATATGCAACGGTTTTACCTACTTCGTTGACATCTGTATCTTGTTGGACTAAAGTTTGTGCGATCGCATGGGCAATTTCCCATTGATTATCTGTTAAACTCATAATTAATACATTCCTGTTGGTGGTTGTCTGTCACTGGGATAACGTAAAATAGCCGCTAGTTGATCTAATTGTTCTTTAGCGATTAATTTTGAATGTGCAGCTTGAATTTGTTTTTGAATAAATTGGTCTAATTTTGCTCCTGTTAATTCGTCATCTTCGCTAATTTCATAAGCTAAATAACGCTGTTTTAAATTTTGCGGTTGATTGATTTTATCTACATTGACTGTCATTGTTCCCATTCCAATAGGTTTACCACCACCTACTTTTAAAGCTATGGGATATTTTTTGTCTTGTCCTAAAGTAATTAATAATGTTCCTAATTCTTCGGGAAGTAAATTTTTAAACTGTATTTCTGTTGTAAAAGTATATTCTCTTCCCGCTTGTTGTACAGAAATTCCTTCTTTTTGTCCTTTATCAATAGCTTTGGAGGTATTAAAATAAAACTTCCGTCCAGCTACTTTACCATTAACAAAGTATTCATCCCGTTGATCTGGACGTGGACGGTGCAAGGAAGGCATAAATCCCGTAGAAAATCCTATATTTTCACAGTTAGCATCATTAAATTCTATCAAACCTTGCCAATCTAATGCACCAAATACCCGACTAGCTGGACAAAGTTGTTCTTTTTTTCGACAAGGTAAACGTTCTTGAGGAATTTTATCTTTATATCGAGAAGTGACAACTGGTAATGTACTATTAGTAATTGCTTCATAAACAGAACGAATACAACCTTTTAAAGAACTACCTTGAATTGATAATTTGCTATTAACTCCCTGCATCATTGTTTTAATTAGGGAAATTTTACTACCAATATCGCTACCCAAAACTACTGCACCTGTGGAAACATGAAGGGATGTTTGCACTTTCAAAGTTAGGTAAATTGTCCCATGTAAACGATTAGCATCATATTTATGATGTCCATAAGGACGCTGTAAGTTAGGTCTTTCTTTGGGAAAGGAAACAAAATCATAAGGTTTGGAATTTTCCAACTGAGTTGCACTTTTAGGAGTTGGTATTTTTGGTGGTTGGTAAGTCATAATTTATTTCTCAACTGTGAGCGATATAAAATGTACAGTTGCGGTTATTTTATCTAGAAAATATCGCTGTTTGATATGTAGGTTGTCGGGATAGTCAAAACCTTTAGGAAAGCGAGTTTCTGTAGACTGATAAAAATGAGCTTTTCTTTCTTCTATTTGCCAATCTTGACCTAATTGTTGAAAGTTATCATGATTTTCACCAGTAGTTAAAAGCAGAACTTCGTAAGTATTATTTCGTTTGTGTTTCCATCTTAGTTCAAATTCATGATTAAATATCTGCCCTTCCAACATGGGAAATTTATCTTCTGTAATTGGCTTTTTTTTAAGCGTCTGAATTCCGCTTACTTCATGAGTACAACGTAGAAAATAATGGGTATTGTCTGTTTTCAATTCATTGATTACTATCAACAGTTCAGGAACTGATAAAGGCTTTTCTTTATAACCTACAAAAGTATTCATTTTGTACCTACTAATAATTTACTCCAAGACCTAACACCGCGTTCAAATAAATCGTTAACTCTACCTTCTGTCCAAGTCAATTCAACACCAAAACCTAAAGCCATTTCTTGAGCAGCAACAGGTGTATCTTGACTATCTTGTGGTGAAAAACTGTATAATTTCGCGTCATCTTCTGTTAAAAATTCACCTACACCTAATAGAAAAGTATTGCGCCATTTTTTATTATTACCAAAGGCACAAATTTCCTGTTTATCTGCTGATAAAATACAACCAGGATACTGCACGACAGCTTTATTTAACTTGACTTCTACAGTACCCAAACCGCGAGATTTCGCAAAACCTAAACCAAACCAACCATCATTTAAATCTCGCAATACTAAACCAATTAAACCTAACTGTGCCAGGGTGAAGTTTTTTAAATGTAATTTGGTTTTAAATTCTCCCGCAGTGCAGACTTGATAATTAAATGGACCAACAGCAACAGAACCAAATACTCTGTCAATAGCTACACCGTTTCTTTCTTCTGTTTTTAATGGTTTTGAATTATCTGGATAAGCATCTTCTATTCTCAGACGACTAGCAATAGAAGTATTGCCAAATATTTGGTCGGTAAAAGAAGAAAGTTGATAAATTTCACTAGATGATTTATTTTTCAAATAATCATATTTATCATTTAATGGATCATTAGCCCAAGGTAGCTTTTTACTGTTAGGTTTTTCTTCTCCTACAGTTCTGACAATACGTTCTGCATGGGCGCGAATTGCACCTTTTAAACTGCTTCCAGGTAAGTATATGGTACGTCCACCAGGATGATAGGTTTCGACAAATTCCATATCTGGTTTTGTGGGATCTGCACCTTCTTTTCCAGATTTTATAAGAATGGGACCATCGGGTATGATGGTTAAATCTATGGTGCAGTGATTGACAAATTTTTTGTGCATAATGAATGTTAGTGTAAGTTATAGCCCACCTCAGAATGAATTCTGAGGCTAATAAAAGAAGTCGTCTCAAGACGACTATTGTCTCTAGATTTAGTCCGTTTTAACGGACTTTTGCTATTAGCCTGGAACTATGGCTTACGCTACGCTACGCTATCAGTTCTGGGCGGGTTATGTATATGATCTCGTAAATGATTTATAAAAGAATTAGTCCATTTTTTCTTGTTTTCTTTTAATTGTTGTTCACTGCATAAATAATGATTTTTATCTCCTTGAACTAACCTTTGTAAGTAATTTAATAATTCTTCGGGTTTATTCTCTGGATAATCAAACCACCACATCTCACCAATATCTAGTTTAACAACTCCTAAACCGCGAGAACGTCCACCACCAAGGGGAATTTGTTCTGTTTCAAATTGGTGTAACCCAATCATTAATAATCCTAGTTCCCAATCTTCTGCATTTTCAACTACTGCGCGAAATTCAAATTCTGTACTAGCTGGTACTACTTGAAAGTCGTAGAGTTTACCATCTGCTGCGGTTTCTGTGTCTCTATCTATTGATACTCCGTCACGTTCTTGATATTGTCCAAACCATGTATCAGGTACTACGGTTAAGTCGCGGACTTGGAATTTACTTGCTATCCAGGGTGAACCAAATAGACGAGAGATTAAATCTGTCATTTCTAACAAACTTTCTGTTAATTGTAAGTCATTATCTTTGAATTTTTCTTTTAACTCTTTAAGCTCGTTGTTTCTATTTGCAGTTGTAAAATCTGCGGGATCTTCTGCAAATTTAGAATCAATTCCTCTGAGGAAACTTTCAAGACGGGATCTTAATGCACCTTTAAAGCTTGAACCTGGTATTAATGGTTGTCCTAATGCGTCTTTGATGACGGGTAAATCTGTTCCTATGGGTTCGGTGGAACGTCCTTGACTAATGCGTAATGCGGTGATTGTTGTTAGTTTTCCGGTAATTTCTAGGCGGTTTTTGAATGTGTCGAACATAAATTAATTATTCTCCGCAAATTTTTTTTGTAGGTATATGGCTATAGTATTTGTCTCTGCTTTATTTCTTCCTGTTGTTTCAATACATATACCTAATCCTGTATCTGTCCAAGTTAATACGAATTCTACTATTCCATTATCTGTTGTACGTCGAATTGGGTTACTACGTTTGGGATTAAAAGGCAGAGAATTGATTACTTTCTTCACATAAGGAGATTGACATACTCTCTCAGAAAATGCCTGAATTATATCCTTACCATGATCATCTCTTAAGTTAATAATTTTACGACTTGGTTCAGTATCGTCTTGAGGAATGAGAGAAAGAATAGTATTTTCTTGTTTAGCAAATTGTAATCGAGAACGTTCATTAAACAAAACACCCATTGCTGAAAGACTAACTACATTGGTTTCTCCTTCAGTTTCTTTATCAATAAGTGAATATAAGTATTCACTATCTAGATTACCTTCTAGTTTTGATTCTTCTATAATTTGTTCGTCCTCAAGTTGTGCAAACAAAAGATAATTATTCAACCAAAATGCTAAATCTAAGGCTACTGGTTGTGGTGGTAACTCAATCACTTCTGAAAATTTCTCAAATAAATAGTAAACAGGAATTTCTAATGCTTGTCCAATCATTCCAGCAAATGATATCTGTGCTTTATAACCACCAGTTGCATTAATGGCTATTGTTTCTGGAGTAAATTTTCTTACTTCTGTGCTAATTTCTTTGACTAAATTTTTTAACCCCTGTTGTTTAAAAGCCTTAACATCATTATCACGTAAACCTTCAAGTATGCGATAATCAACTTCATCAAACTTTAAAGAATTTTTTTTATTGCTATAGTATAGCTTTAACACTTGACCTGTATTCTTACCCTCTTCGGTATCTGAAACTAAAAAAATCAAGCGTATTCTGGATGTCAGGAGATTTTTACTGCAAATACTGGTAATAGAATTTATTTCTGCACCGCAAACCCGCGCTGTATTTTCTTGTTCAATTAATAACAATGCTAATTGATTCCAATTTTTATCTTCAAATGCTTTTTTTATTGATTCCTCAGAATTTCTGATATTGCCAAATAGACTTGTTCCAACAGTGCAAATTAGTGTGTTTCTCATTTCTGTTTTTACCTTCAATTTACGAAAAATATTTTACTTAAGCAGCATTTCCGTCACGCTTAAACTTCAAATGACGTGCGCCATATCCCAAATAACGGCGAATTAGTTCTAACCAAATAGGTTTAAAATCAGCATCGCAACATTCACCAATTATTTGAGCGGATTTCTTGATATTATTATCAATATCTTCAATGATTTTCTCAGCTAAAGAACCTTTACCTCGTCCCCATTTTTTATCACGTCCAACTTGATAACAGATAAAGTTCTTAATTACTTCTGCACTATCTGTAGTGTCAGCGACACGGAGTAAGTTACGAAATTGAGATTCTTCTAAGTCTCCATAACTTGTTTTATCCAAGGCGCTTTTAATCCAGATAACGAGATCATCCTCAGCTAAACGTATACCTTTTTGAATTTGTAACTGTTGTTGAGTTGATAATTCAATCATACTGCTTCCTCTCTTAACACTAAATGAAACTCATTGCAGATTTGCACCTGTCCAAAACCTTCGGAAGTGCGATCGCCTATTCCATACATTTCCAAATCTTCCCAAGCTTGTAACCACGAGTCTTTATTGTCTGTACTAAATAAATACACACCTCCTCTATTTGTCACTAACTCCACATCTTTCATCAAACCCCAAGCAGCATTCCAACCAGAACGATAGTCATAGCTACTATAAGCAGTGTGAAGTTGCAAAGATGAATCCTTCACCCCTGTAAACTGTTTTAGCATTGTTTCGGAAATTACTGTTGTGCGTTGCCAATTTTCTGTTAAAATTGCATCCGATTGTAAATCAATGGTGAAATAAATACGATTTGCGGGTAAGTCGGAAACTGTACCAAAAATATTACTCCATTCATCCCAACGTTTACGCAATTTTTGATTAAATTGATCTATTTGATAATTGACTTTTGATTCAATCTCTTGAGGTGGTTTGGCTGTCATCTTTATCTTTCCTAAACCACGTGAACTTGCACCTCCTAAACGGAAACTATCTTGATGATTATGAATAAATGTTTGCAGAGTATTAGCTAAATCATCAGGTGCTAAAATTTTGCTTGTGTATATGACAGCTTCCTTTTTCTGTTCTTTTGATTCATTTAATACTTCAATACTATAAAGTACCCTTTCTTCAGAAGTAGCACGTCTTCGGTTTATTCCTACTCTAGTTAATAGACGAGTTTTAGCAGAGTTCTTAGAATATTTACTGCTTTTTCGACTATAAAAACCAGGAAAATTATCTACTCTATCTCCTTCTACTTCATTACCCTCTCTCGGACTATTAAAATCATACACTTGACCATAATTTTCTGCACAAAAGCGGTCTATTAAAGTGTCAAAAACACCATCCCCTTTGGTTTTAAATCCAGGTTTTATTTTAGAACTTAACGCAGTTGTAGGTATGACTATAACTTCGGATTTAATTTTAGCATCTTCTGGATAAGCATTTTGGAAAATTGCCGGATTTCCACCCAAAAACAATTTATAAAAATCATCATCTGGTTCAATTTCTTGATTTGTTTGTTTCAATATCTGACTAGCAACTGCACCACGAATTACAGAACCAGGAATACAATCTTCAACTTCACTAATATTACCTCCTGGTTTCTTGTGTCCAATTGCTAAAGGTGATAAAGCCTTAATTTCTAACTCAATTTTTTTCATTATTCTCTACTTCCTTTAGCTAAAAATTCCCATGCTGCTTGTTCTACAGATAAATCTGGTAATTCCCAAGTTAACCAACCTAAACCGGCTGATTTACTTCCACCTAAAGCGTTAATATGTTTCAATCCGGCTAAAATTAATGGTGCTGTATAAGGAGGTGCATTTAATAGGTGAATATCACCTTTAAACCTCAGTTTTGTATTTGCTGGTGATGTTTCTAAAAAGTAAAGTTTGCTTTCTTCTGAAGTGCGACGACGACGGTTGATAGTTACACCAGGACGGATAATTTCTGGTAAGTTATCAGGATCTTCTTCACAAATTAAATCATCTACTATGATGCGGGAAGGTAAAACTGGATTTCCAAAGATTTGACAAATTAAACAATGATGGTTTTTGTCATCTTCTGATATTTTATACTCTTCTCTTTCAAAATTACCATCTAATCCCGCTCTTTGGGGACACATTGTTTGCGGGTTGGGAGAATAGCAAATATCCCATTTTAAACCTCTGGCTATTTTCTCACATTCATGGCGTAAACGTCCTTTTAATTGTGAACCAGGAATGAGTAAATTTCCTTCTGCGTTGCGAACTATGGGTTTATCTGCGAGTGAACCGGAAGAACCACCAGCACCTATACATAATGCTGTGTCAATGATAGCGGTAATGGTTTTAGTTTCGGTTGAGTTAGTTATTTGTTCTAATTTAATCATGACTCAACCCCCGCTGTTAAATTTTCTGATTTATCTGATTCTTCACTTTCTGGTTCTTCTACAAATTCATAAATATCAACAATATCGCGCCAAATTGTTTCGTAGATTTTTTCCTCTGCATCATACATCCAAGGTGCTAAGTTACCATTATTATTTTCATCTTTGGGTAAACACCAAACTTCTTCAAAATCTCTTTTTAATTCAGCTTTACCTTGTTTAAGTCTGACTCGGAAATAACGATAGTTAAGGATAGCTGTGTGTTTACCTCGTTCTAATAAACTACGAATTTGATAAAGTTGTGATTTGGGGAACTTGGCTTTTTTCAATGCTGCAATGGATTTTAATAATCCTCCTATTTCATGTAATGTATAGGGTGCTGCATAAAGTCTTAATTTAGGAGAAGTTTCGATAATTAACGCTTCACTACGGAAGTCTTTAACATTAGATGCAATCATGCTAACTGATTTTAGAGTTAGAAAGTCTATTGTTCCACCGTGATATTCTACTTTCTTTAATTTCTTGGCCTTTTCTTTGGCGGATTTTAGTAATTGTTCTGTTAAATCTTTGGCGTAGTAAATTGGTGTGTTAACAGCAGTAATTAAAACTCCTATGGATGTACTCAATTTACATTCTGAGTTTTTAGCTGTTTGTGGTTGATAACGGTGAATTTTTCTCTTATCTACAGGTTTATTTGCTTCAATTCTATAATCTGTTATTTCATCTGATCTGTCAATCATTATTTCTTCAAATTTCTCTCCTATCATTTGAGAAATTTCTAAGGCTTTGTTAGCAGGAACAATGATGAAAATGTCGTCACCACCGATGGTAATGATTTCAAATGGATGCACTAAATCTCCACTTTTAAATCTATGATCTTCATCATTATTGTAATTCTTCAAAACATGAGGATGTAAGTTTTCTGCTATTGCGTGAAAAACAGCCTTTTCTGTAGCTTTACTTACGTCTGCACTAAATTTTTGATATTTCTGAGGAGTGCGAATTTTTTGGATATATCCACCCATGTTATTACCATCTGCGTAAATATAGGCTACAAAGCCATTACTAGCATTGGATACATGAGTTAATGTTTTAGGAATTTCTACATCTTTAGGTTTGATATTTCCATAATATTTGGTTTTTAAATAGTCATGCTTTTCTAAAAATCTATCAAATCTTTTTACCCAACTTTCAAATATACCTCTACGCCATTCTAATTTAGAATCAATATACCATGTTGGTTCTTCTGTATCTCCATCTTTGGTTCTATCACCAACAAGATATTTTCTAACTGATGCTTCCGAAAAATAGGTTTCTCTTGGTAATTCACCTTCACCTACTCTCATAATAGTAGAACGTCGATCACTTCCATCTCTAACTAAATAAGGATGGGTTTCAAACATGACTGGATATCGACGGTTGGTATGTCGTCCGGGAATATCATTACCGCTACGTCGTTGATTAAATAAAATGGCTAGTTTGGTGGTGATTTCATTAAAGCTTTTGCGGTTTTGAAATACTTCTAAACGTTCATTTTCATTTTTAGGAAATCCGAAATAAGCTTGAACAATTGGTTTTTGGTAATTCTTTTGATACCAATCTAACCAAGGTGTATCTTCTATTTTTTCTTTGAGTAATCCAAACCGAATTTCTAATAGTCTAAATGTATCACCAACCGCACAGGAATTAGCTGTTAATGTTTCATGAGTATAACGTTTTTCGATAGCATCAGCTAAGTCATGAACATACGCAGCAGGACAAAAAGCCAGAATGTTTCCACCTGTTGAATAGATGATTAATTGGGGAATGAGAACTTCTGATAAATCGTAGTCTTGATTAAAATTATCGTTTAACCATTTTTTTACATTATTACATTGAATTGTATATAAGTTTTTATCTCTTTCATTAGAGGATGCTGGTTGATAAATTTGATTGAAAAATGCTGGTAAATCAACTAAATTAATTCTATCTAATAAACCAGATGCACCACGCACTTCTTGAATTTTTGCTGATTCAAATACATACTGTTTAACCTTAGTTACACCACCATAAACTAAACCAATTTCCGATTCCCAAAATTGAGGATATTTTTCTGTTAGTTGCTTTAATTCTTCTACAGTATTAGGAAATTTCAACCCGTCTAATTCTTGCGCTTGCTGAACTAACTTATTCACTTCCTCTGGAAATTCTTCATCATTTTTTAAAGCTTCCCGCATTTGCTGGATAACTTCTTTATTCTGCGGTTCCCGTCCATTACCCCAAGCTAAACACCAACTAATTGCGATCGCCACCGAACTCATACCTGTCATAATAATATTTTCCGTCTCTCTACTACTGAATTTTCTTAATTCCTAGCCATTCACAATCTTTCTTACTCGTTCTAGTAAAATCTCTGGAACAGCACGCGCTTTACCTCGTACCCAAGCACCACAAGTAATTTCTACATAAGGTTCACAGGTGTGAACTATTTCAACTTCTGTGAGAGTGCTGAAAATAACAGCTACTGGTATTAAATTAGCATAACTACCACAAAAATCATGCCAACCATCCACCGCTTCCAGTCGGGAACTAATGATTAAATAATGTGTACAAACTTCCAACAGCGGTAATTTTTCTGGTTGTACCATCCCACCCACATCCACAATTACCAGAGACTTCTGTCGTCGTAACTGAAGAATAGCTTGCGCTTGGTAGGGAAAAAACCTCTCTGTCAGAGAACCGCGATTACGTGCTTTAAAAGCTTCAATTTCTTCATCTGTAGCCTCTGTACCCATTTCTAACACATAATTTCCCTCACCATCCCAATGTGCGCGTTGTAAATAAATATCAGGATTTTCTGATAGCAAAGCTTGAAACAACGCATGGGAAAATACACTTTTACCACTGTCAGGAGGACCGACAACCATCAAAGCTGGACACAATTTTTCCTGTTGTGGAAGAGGAGAAATAGACGTATTTTTTGCTCTCAATTCCTGAAGATTCTGAAAATAATTAGACCATTCTTCTGGTGTAGAATTCCCTTCCTGTGTTCTACCGTTGGGAGGAATAATTTTGATTACTTGTCCGATATGCACTAACCGAGTGTGAGTAGCTACCACTACCGCACCCATGCGAGGATCATAACAAGCCACCCAAGCTGTAGGATGTAATTCATGGATAAGATAGCCATATAACCAAATCGGTGCGCGTCCAGAAATTACCACACCACCAGTTGTATCAATTCCCGCAGGTAGTTCTAAGTCTATCAAGTCTTGTGGTTCAATGATGCGATCGCTTTTTGTTAATTCAATCAATAACATCTGATATTGTAAAGCTTCTACCATCAGGGTTTCACTTAATAACAAGCGTAAAGCAGGTTCAGTCATCAGCATTTCTCCTTTGCTGTGTAGATAAATCTAAATAAAATTGACAATTGATAATTGACAATTGAAAATGGTTTGATTCCAGCAGCTTTCAGCAGTCAGCAGTAAAACCCTTTTGGTGTAAGGCTTTGTGTTAAAAATTTGTACCTTATTGATCTGCAATATGCTGTAAATTATCAATTGCTACAGATAAAGACATAACCATAAATTTGTCTTTTCAAGTTTGACAGGTATCATTATGTCACCCATACAGAAGAGGGGTATTCCAACGCCAAAAGAAAATAATTGTCAATTGTCAATTGTCAATTATCAATTTTTTTACTGCTTTTTATGATGGAAGTTAAAAGTTTGATTAACTCCATATTATCATCTTTGATGCTTTTGTATTGTTTTTCTGTGAGGTAATCTGTTTGATAGATTAGTTCTATCCAGTAATCTGATTCATTTGCTTCTTTCAGCGAAATTGCTAATTTATGAATGAAATCTGCTTTACTTTCTGCTTGTTCAGCTTCTCTTACTAATGCGCCAATTGCAGTACCAGATCGGAGTAATTGCTTTGATAAAACAAATTCTTGTTTTTCGTTACTTAA
Organism: Sphaerospermopsis aphanizomenoides BCCUSP55; assembly: GCF_001586785.1. Lineage (GTDB taxonomy): Bacteria > Cyanobacteriota > Cyanobacteriia > Cyanobacteriales > Nostocaceae > Sphaerospermopsis_A > Sphaerospermopsis_A aphanizomenoides_A. Next base: position 26,245 of record NZ_LUFH02000013.1, on the reverse strand, counting down.
ATATTTATATAAGTTGACAACACGAACTGCAAAATCAAAGCTTTTACCCTTAATAATATTTTCTTTCATAATTGAGAATCATTTTATTTATCTTCGGGATAGCAATATTATCAATTGTCAATTGTCAATTATCAATTGTCAATTATCAACACAGATTAATATTTAGCAATTTTTTGTAATTGTAAGAAAAGTTTGGTTTTTTGAGTTGACATCTTCAGGTTTTTGTTTTATTCTGTTTTTATTGCCTCAATACAGCTATCTGAACCTTAAAAAATTAATACTTGTTTTGATTGTCACATTGTTGTTTCAGTAGCTCGGTGCAGTCGCACTTTAAAAGCTAAATGTGACAAGGGTTTCATAAGTGTAGGGTTTTTCATAACCACTTCCCCGCAAGGGGATTGAAACCGTTCAGCGCGTCTAAGCTCTTAGTATGATTCTTAATCATCCAGGTTTTTCATAACCACTTCCCCGCAAGGGGATTGAAACTACTGGATCTCATCTAAATCATCATTGAGATCGGTCACGTTTTTCATAACCACTTCCCCGCAAGGGGATTGAAACCTCCCCACAGAGTAAAAATTCTACCGTCTTTTTTGACAGAGGGTTTTTCATAACCACTTCCCCGCAAGGGGATTGAAACTCCTCTGTATCGAATCCTGATGCCTTGTTTCTAAATAATCCTGTTTTTCATAACCACTTCCCCGCAAGGGGATTGAAACCTGCTAGTTCAGATTTCTTATCTGTAGGTATCTTTACTTTAATAGTTTTTCATAACCACTTCCCCGCAAGGGGATTAAAAAAACTTCCCTTTCTCAAAAAAATACCTTTCTTTTTCTTTGCGCCTTTGCGCCTTTGCGTGAGACTAAATCATATTTTCAAACATCAACACCAAAAAAATATGATTTTCGTGAATTGCTATGACACCTGGATGTGAAAAAATACAGATACAACCCAACCAATATAAACATTGAACTCCTTCCCCTATCCACCCACACCGCAAATATTACATTGGTTAGCAGCAGGACAACTAGCCAACAGATTACAGCGTTCAATCAGACTATGGGTAATATTAAATAAACTCTACGGGGAAGAAAACTGCACAACAGACCTACCAAAAAATTTTACCTACGCACAACTGCGCGATCGCCTATATTCTCCACACCATCCCAAAAGCGAAAAACTCAACGCCGAAGAAATAACTACAAAATGTCAAGATATCACTTGCATCTGTCATCAAACAGCATGGCAAATTATCCAAATATCAAATTGCCACATATCAGAAACCGAATGGCAACAAGAAATATTACAACTCACCGGCATAAATATTAAACAACTCCAAGAACTACAACAACAACGCCCCTTTGCTACCGTTCATCGTTCCATCAGAGATGATCTCAAACAGCTAACTAATTTAGGATGGCTACAAACAATTCTCAAAGGACAATATCAAATTCTTCCCAAAGCCGAACTACCAGCACCCACAACACCATCAGCCACACAAACCACCTTTACCCAGTTGTCCTTACCCCAAACCTGGGAACTACTGCACGTATTAGAGTCAATAGCTTTTGTCCAACCAAACTTAGATATCATCATCCAAAGTTTGTGGGAACAAATATTAGACCATTCTCCTTCTTCTTCCTCAACTACCCAAGAACCACAACAAAGGATATTTCTGCACTTAGATTATATTCTGTCTCCAGAAATGCAAGACCAAGTAGACAACTATCAAGAACAGCTAGAACAGCTTTGGCGTAAACCTCCTGGTGGAGTAGTGCAGTTTGAATATTGGATAGCAAAAACCGAAAGCAAAGTAGAAATTACAGTTTATCCAGTTTGTTTGCATTACCTACGTCGTGCTAAATATCTCAGCGCCTATGGCTTAGATCCTCAAGGAAATTTAACATGGCACAACTACCGTCTTGACCGCATTGCTTCAGAAAAATTGCAAATTCTAGCCTGGGGAGATCCTGCCATACCTAAACAACTAAAAGAAATGTGGCATATAGGAAATTTACCCACCCCAGAATATGTACAATCAGAATTAGAGAAAGCTTGGGGATTCAACTTTTACCTCAAACGAGAATTATTAATTATTCGTTTTCCCTCCGCATTTGCCCATTGGTATGTAGATAACACATTTCGCCATCATTCTTTTCGGCGTATTGCTTTTGAAAAACTACCAAATTTAATTACAACAAATATTCCCGCAGCCCAGCAACAAGAGATTTTAGGTATTCTCAAACAAAGAAATAATCAAGATGTTTATTACATGGCTTGGATACGTACTGGTGATATCAACGTCCTGATGCGCTTGCGAGACTGGCGACCAAATGGAGAAGTAATTTCACCCTTATCAATTCGACAACAACTCAAAGAAGAAGCAATCAAAGAATTGTCTAACTATAACAAGTGTTCAACAATTGACAATTGACAATTGACAATTGACAATTAACTCTACCTAGAAATGAGAGGATTAGAAAATAGTAACTGTTTGAATTTTTATCCTGGAAAGGAGAGGTTTTAAACCTGAAATGAAACAATTATCAATTATCAATTATCAATTATCAATTATCAATTATCAATTATCAATTATCAATTATCAATTATCAATTATCAATTATCAATTATCAATTATCAATTATCAATTATCAATTATCAATATCACTTCCGGAGAGAATACCTTGGAATAGGCTACTTCCACTGTCATGTATGATGTAGTCATTGGTTAGAGATACAAATCATGACTACTTACAAAATTGAGTTGCAAGAAGGAATTTTACGAATTAATTTTGGCGAACCTGCCCAAAATGACCAAATTGTTAAAGATGCAGCCGCACGCTTGGAACAGATGGCACAGTCGGGAGAATTAGCAGGAGGTCAATTGTTGAAGATTAATGGCCCTGTGTCTATTCCTGTGGCTTTTGTGCTGGCGCATAAACTTGCACATATCTATGGTGCTATTGGTTTTTTTGACCCGAAATTGGCTAAGTATGTAATTTGTATTACTCACAATCCTGCTTATAAGCTAGGAGATTTGATTGATTAACTACCGAGTACAGCGTTGGGAGAATGGCTGAGAGGCTGGCAAATAAAACCATAAGCAATCGTTGAATAAGCCGTAGGAGTGGGGGAGACAGGGGACGGAGGGGGAGAACAATCAGATAGTTATCATTAGATGCAGGAAGTTTACAAGTTGTAGCAATTATTTACAGCGATTGTAATATTGGCAGTGATTATATTGAGCAAAAAGGGCATAAGCTTATAGGGAGAGTTCACTGTTTACAGCGAAATGGAGATGTATCCTAGCGTCCGATGGTGCAAGCTTTGGCGTGGGTTTTAAAGTTGTTGTGAGCAAAAGTATTTATGGTGACAAGTTCTCAAATAGCATTACAGGTTATTCAACAAGCGATCGCAGCTTTAGCAAAATGGGCTGAATGTGATTATCCTTCTCCAGATAATAAAGAGTATATAGAAGTTACAAGAGCAAAGAAAATATTAGGTTGGAATGAAAATACAGAAGTTGGAGTATTACGCTTGTTGTTTGACCGTGTAAATTTATCTGATACCCCAATTCAAGAACCATCAGAAACTCATTACCATGCACTAGCAGCTATTAAAAATAAAGACGAAGACTATCCGACAATACCTTATCCATTGAATTACAAACCTGATCAAGAAGCACAGGAAGGTTTCAAAGCTGAAATTAATCAGGAACTTGACAAGTATCTCAAAGATAATTGGCAAAATCTTTCTTTATTAATGCTCATATTAGAAAAATTTGGTTCATGTCTCAGCTTTGGAGAATCTGATGTAGCTTTGGTAGACATGGCAAGAACTACAGCTGCAGTAGCAGCAGCTTTAATTGACAATCCTGCTGAGGAAATTAGCTTAATTGCTGGTGATTTATCAGGGATTCAAAAATTTATTTATACTATTTCTGCTGATGGTGCGCTTAAATCTTTAAGGGCTAGGAGTTTTTATTTAGAATTGGTGACAGAAGAAGTAGTACAACAATTACTAGAAGAGTTAAACTTACCAAATACTAATATAATTTATGCGGGTGGAGGAAATTTTTATGTAATTGCTTCTACTGACTTACAGCAAGTTAAGAAATCAGTAAATAAAATTTGCAAAAAATTTAATAAATGGCTGTTGAAAAGCTTTAAAGGTAAACTTTTTTTAGCTATTGATAGCTTATCTGTACCTACTCAAGCTATCAAAGAGAAAAATTTTGCTGAATATTGGACAAAACTCACTAAAGACTTAGCAGAGCAAAAGGCTCGTAAGTTTAATCAAGAAATAAATCTTATTATCCAACCAAATCCGAGTTATCAACCATGTAAAGTTTGTCACAGAGATGACTTACCCAGTTTAAAACCATTAATTCAAGGAAATAATGATTCTTCTCGCGCTTGTTGGATGTGCCGCAATATGTTTGAACTAGGAGAACGCTTATTTAATGTTAAAGCATTACTACGGTCTAAAAGGTCAAATGTCAAAGGTAGTGTAGATAAACATATAGAAAGAATTTATATTCCAGGGTACTACTACTATCTTTGTAAAACACGAGAGGAAGCACTGAGTTTAGCTAAAAATGACGAAAAAATTATCCTAATTAATGATTGGATTTTGGAAAATTATAAATCAAAAAATACTAGTCTTTTATTGTTAGGAAATTATGGCAAGAAGAATGAAGAAGAAAAAAGATTTATCCGTGCTGAAGAAATGGCGAAATCAGCAGAGATAGTGGGTGCAATTCCCAGAGTTGGTTATTTGCGAATGGATGTAGACAAACTAGGAAGAATTTTTGCAGAAGGGTTGAATAAAAACAATCGGACTTTGCCTAGAATTGCTGGACTTTCCCGCCAAATGAGTTATTTTTTTAAAGTTTACCTCAATAGTTTAGCAGAAACCCGTTATGCTAATTTTATCCAGCCTCAAGAACAACAAAATATCACGGTTCTAAAAAATGCTAAATATTTAACTAGAGAAAAGCGAGATCATTTACTATTCATTTACGCAGGAGGTGATGATTTATTCATAAGTGGAGCATGGAATGAAATCGTAGAATTTGCTTGTGATATTTACCAGTGTTTTCGAGCCTATACAGGGAATAATCCAGATATTACGATATCAGGCGGAATTAGTATTGATGATATTAAATTCCCGCTTTATCAAGCTGCGAAATCATCAGGTGACGCTGAAGATGCTGCTAAAGCAAATGGTAGAAATAGTTTAGGGCTATTTGGAAAAGCCTTCAAGTGGAGTGAGTGGTTAGGATCAGAAAATGTTAATGTTTCAGATATTAAATTATTCGATTATAAAATTAAACAATATTTAGGGTTAAATACAAGGCTTGATTTATTTGGTATCCTCCCATTTGTAAAGAAAATACAAGAACAGAATATTGAAATCAATTATGCTCGCAGCTTTGTTCGTAATCTTCTAGATACTGCTCAAATGCAAGAGCAGAAAATTCAAGAAATTGAGAGTAAACGTAAAAAGGAGCAATATGAAAGTGAAATTGATGATATCCGTTACTATTTACACTTACCTAAAATAGCCTATACGTTAGCAAGATTACCTAGTGAAATACTCAATAATGATAGCTTTACTCCGGTTCGGAAATCGTTAATGAGTCCTTATAACGCACGTTATTTTTTGGCTATTGCTACGTGGATTGAACTATTAAATCGTAATCAAACAAATGATACAACCACCAAAAAAATTCAACTCTAAACCAGAGCCTAAGTCTCTACCAGCTAAAGCAGTTGAAACATCACAAAAACGGTCAGAGGCACAAATGCAACTCACCGCTGACCAAAAGATGATTCAAACTATCAAAGCTTTAAAGGATGGAGAATTGCGAAATTATGAAATTCGTTGTTTGGTTGAACAAGCTAAAGAATTGGGAGAATATCTGCAAGAAATAGGATTAACAACAAACCAAATTCGCAAATTTTTGGATGCTGTTAATCGCCTCAAAGTAAAACTTGCTCAAGACAAAGATGAAAAATTTTCGACTATTGAAACAGAGGTAGTTCTGCTTAAACCTAAATTGGTATATGCTACTGCCCGCAAAGATAAGGAAAAAATAAATCCAGTTAAGCCATTGAATGATGTGCTTTCAGAGGCGATAGATAGAGTCAAAGATATACCTGATTTTTATCGGCTAGTAAATTTAATCGAATCTATCATTGCTTATCACAAAGCTGCTGAAACAAATAATTCAAATAGGAATAATTAAATGCTAAAACAAAAACAATTACTTGGTAAATTTCGTATAGAAGGAATTCTCGTTGTAGAGACTGGGTTACATATTGGAGGTGGTGAAGGAAAAATGGATATTGGGGGGTTAGATAAACCTGTAGCGCGTGATCCAATTACCCAATATCCTTACTTACCTGGTTCTTCTCTCAAAGGAAAACTTCGCTCTCTTCTAGAACGATTTCACAACAGGCCTTTAAATCGTGCTGGAAGTCGGGATACTTTTCGTTATGAAAGTGATGATTTAGTTGATGGATATACCGAACTTGATGGACACACAATTAAATATACAGGAGCGCGGACTTGTCCTATCAGTAGATTATTTGGTTCAACTGGCGGTTCTAATTTTTGGGTAAAAACAACAGACGCAGTAGCTGAAAATTTAGACAGAGTTAAGCAAAATGACGAATATGTTACAAAAGACTTTTCTGGAGTGGAATATAGCAAGATTCTAAGGGGTCGTAACTCTCCAGCTAAAATTATTGTGCGAGATTGTCGTTTATGTGAAGACTCAGCTAAAAAACTAGAACGAGTTGACACAGGTTTATACATGACCGAATGGAAATGGGAAAACGGTTTGGATCGGGTGACAGCAGCAGCGAATCCCCGTCAAATCGAACGAGTACCAGCAGGTGCAGAATTTGAGTTTGAACTAGTTTATACAGTGGAAGCAGAGGGTAGCCAAACAGAACAAGAAGCATTCATTGAAGCTGCGGAGGATTTGCGGAATATTGCGATCGCACTATCATTATTAGAAGATGATGCTTTAGGTGGACATGGTTCACGTGGTTATGGCAAAGTTAAGTTTAAAAATTATAAGTGCTTTTGGCGGGACGTGAAACAATATCGAAAGGTAGTGGAGGATGGTGTCGAATTTAAAGAGCCAATCATTACCGCTGAAGATACTTTAAATATTCTCAAGAAATTTGGTAATTTAAGCGATGAAATGCAAAAGAGTTTACCAGGAGCTTCATAATGAATAGCTGGAAACTCGTAAGGCTGAATTTTGGCTCTAATGCTGCTCACTTTGGAGAATTGGGAATTGGGATTGAAGAAACTAGTGAAAGAGTACGTTCTGACACTCTATTTAGTGCCTTAATTACAGCCTATGCTCAATTATTTCCTGATGCAGTAAGCAATTTATTACAGCAATTCTTAGAGCAACCAAATAAGCCTCCATTTCGTCTCAGTTCTACCTTTTTATATCAACAAGTCGCAGATAAAATTGTTGATTATCTTCCCAAACCTTTGAAATTCCCATGTAATTATCCTCAAGATGATGATTTGGCATTTTTCAAAACTTACAAAAAGTTGAACTTCTTACCTGTAGAAGTTTGGCATCGTTGGTATCAAGAAGATGGTTTTAGAGCTTTGGGTGTTGATTGTGATTGTCACCAATTAATTCAAGAAACAACAAATAAATCCAATGGTAGTTTACGCAAAGCCTGCACCTTTAGTTATGGGAAAGGCTTTGAAAAGACTCTTCTACCGAAAATTGCTGTAGACAGAATTACTAAAGCTACAAACCTCTATCATACTGGGTTGATACACTTTAAACAACAGTCTGGTTTATATTTCATTATTCAGTTTCCAGAAGTCAACAATAAACTAGAAACTCAGGTAAAAGCTGCACTGACTTTGTTAGGAGAACAAGGGTTAGGAGGTGAACGTTCTAGCGGTTCTGGGCAGTTTACATTCCAGTGGTTTGAATTTTCTCAATTATCTGAAACTTGGCAAAAAGTTTTAAATTCTCCAAGCTTAACTCATTACTCCCTTATCAGTTTATTTTGGGAATCAAATATTTCGGAAAGTTTGATTGAAGGTTCTAGCTATGAACTTCAAAAACGAGGAGGTTGGATTTATTCAAGTTCAGGTTATCAGTTACGCCGTAAATCAGTGCAAATGTTTGCTGAAGGTTCAGTTTTCCAGACTCAACCTGTGGGACAACTAGCTGATGTCACCCCAGAGAATTTTAACAAATACAGAAATTGGCATCCTATTTATCGCAGTGGTATTAGTTTGAGTCTTCCTATTAAATTACCCTCGAATATATGAGGTTATCATGACTAACTATGACATGGTTTTGTATAAACCACAATTCATCCAATCTCGAAGAATTAAACTAAAAAGCCCCATATTACACATCGGAGGAGAAATACAAAAGTTAAGTCCTTTTGAATATATACAAACTCCTGAAAATATTTATATTCCCAATCAGGAAGCATTAGCCAAAGCTTTATACAAACGGGGTTATTTGCAGACACCCAAACCTTGGGAAAGAGTCAAGGATTTGAATTCGGGAAAAGCTTTAGATCAATATATTCAAGCGATTAAAAACAAAGATGATCGAAGAGTTACAGAAATCATTGAGCTTGCACTAGGTAAGCAATGGTCTACTGCAAAATCTGAAGATGACAAACCTATCTTTCCTGATTATGGAATTATCCCTAAATCATTTCCACATAGAATTAATCATGAAATACGTCCTATGATTCGGGATGCTTTTGGGAAATTGTATATTCCAGGTTCATCAATTAAAGGGGCAATTAGGACTGCAATAGCATACTATATGCTGAAAAATAAACCTACACAACTCAGTGATATTGAGCAGAAGCTCCAAGAAAGGTTGAAAATACCTCAAAGGGTTGGTAACAGTAAAAAAACTTTAGGAAATGAATTATTTATGAAGGATTTATTTTCTAACTTCTTACTAACCTATCAAAATAGAGAATTTAATCCTGAGAGCGAATCAAACAGAGACTTTATGAGATGTTTGAAAGTTACAGATTCTCAACCTTTGTTGAAAAATGGATCTATGAATTTATCTTGTGTCGATGAAGTTATAATTTCTAGCTATTATAGAGAATCCACGTCTATTCAGGAAAAAAATCCAGCTAAATATCGTGGTTCTATTTACACAGAGATGGTTCATAATGTGGAAACTGAATTTACTCTAACTCTAGACAATAATTCAGAGGAAGATATAGAAACTACAGGTATGCTCTCGTGGTTTAGTCGCAATGATGGAATCAAAATACCATTTCATAATATTGAAGGAGCATTTCATAATATTGAAGGAGTTTTAAATATCTGCAAAATATTTGCTCAAGAACAATGGAATCATGAGCGAAATTATTGGCAAAGAATAAAAAATAACTTAGAGGATGTTAAAGGGAGAAATATCAACCTCAATTTTGACCTGATTAATGAATTCTATCAAAATTCTGAGTGTCCTTTTAACTTACGATTAGGATGGGCTAGTGGAATGCTAGGAACTACGATTGGTTTACATTTAAATGATGAAACTAGAAGAGGTATTAGAGATGAATGTGCCAGTCCCAAAAATCGCGCTCCATTATTTGAAGCTCCCAAATCTAGACGCAGTGTAATGAATAATAATGGAGAAATTGAATTTGTCCCTGGATGGGTTAATTTAGAATTATTACCAAATGTATGCTAATTCACACTACATTTACCTTAACCGTACCCACAGCAACAATTTTACCCCGTCCCTATGGGTTAGAACTGATAAGACAACTGCATCAAAAACTAAACTTAGAAATGGGAAGTGAAATAATACCCTCAGTTTCCTATTCAGGAATAACAGGTAATTATTTAACATCCAGAGATTTTATTACATTCCATCCAGAAGAATTTTATCAATTATCTCTATCTGGATTAAATGAAACATCTGCTAAAGCTATCTCTCACCTTCATCTTGGAGATTCATTAGAATTTTTAGGAGCAAAATTTAACATTATCAACCGAGAAGACGAAATTACCAGCTACGAGGAACTATATACAACATTAGTAGGAAATGAACCTGAACCAATTAGAAATTATAATTTACAATTTATCACACCTACAGCCTTTGCTCAAGGTAAAGCAAAATTATCTTTACCCGTTCCTACATTAATGTTTCATAGTTGGTTAGAACGGTGGAATAGTTTTGCACCTGTTTATTTAGGAGGTGATGAATTAATTGCTTATCTGAGCAATGCAGTATTACTTAAACATCACAAAATTAGAACTAAAAGTTGGCAATTAAATAACGGATTTGTTAATGGATTCGTTGGTGATGTGAGTTTACAAGTTTTCCAACGTGCTGATCCTTTGTTGGCAAATGTGGCTAATTTATTAGTTCAATATGCGCGGTTTGCTGGTACGGGAATTAAGACACGGTTGGGAATGGGATGGACTAGGCTTAATTCAAGTTATAAGTAATATCTTTTCACAATAGAGGTAAGTATGAAAGCAATTTCATTTTTAGGATTTAATCCCAAAAAAGGTTACGATAGAACTATCTATATTAGTCCTGATGGTAATGATGAATATGAAACAGAATTTTTTCAAGAAGCAATGGTAAAATTCTACAAACCGCAAGTTCTATATGTGCTTTTAACAAATAAAGCTGAAACGGGGATTCCTGAAGATAGAACTGAATCTAATTGGTCGTCTTTACAAAAACGATTAGCTGGTAAGGTTGACTTACAACCTATTAAGAATGTACCAGAAAGTAGCAGCCCTGAAGATTTATGGAAAATTTTTTCTTTATTAACTGAATGCCTTCAAGAAGAAGATAGCGTTTTATTTGATATAACTTATGGATTTAGATTTTTACCAATTGTAGCTTTGATTGCTGTCAGTTACTTACGGATAGTAAGACAGGTAAAAATAGATGGATTAATTTATGGTGCGCTAGATGCTAAAAACAGAGAAACCAATAAAACTCCTATTTTTGACCTATTACCAATAGTCAGCTTACTAGAATGGACAACAGCAACAGACCAATTTCTTAAAACAGGCAACGCTCAAGCACTAGCGGGATTATTAGATAATGGTGATCATACAACTAAGAAATTAGCAAATAATATTGACGAAATAGCAAAGGGGTTACAACTTCTACGTCCAATAGATGTCATGGAAGAAGCTGCATTATTACCTAAAAATATTAAAGCTGTATCATCAATTGTCTCTCAAAGTTTACCACCATTCACAACTCTCCTAAACCGTGTAGAAAATGATTATGGAAGTTTTGGTTTGTCTAACCCAGAAGAATATCAAACTAATGCTAAAGCATCTTTGGTTAAGCAGTTAAGAATGGTTGAATGGTATGTAAATAAGGGTCAAGTTGTTCAAGCTTTATCTTTAGCCAGAGAATGGCTACCCTCATTATTATGTTACTACTTCAATCTTGATCCTCGGAAACAAGGACATCGAGAAGACATGGAAAAGTTGCTAAAAGCACCTACCAACCCAACAGCACAATTAAATTTAGTCAGAGATTTACGTCACTTATCACAATGGTCAAAAGTGCCACAAAGTAAAAAAGAAAAGTTAAGACAACTTTGGAAAGGCAAGTATAATCTCACTAAGCTACGTAATGATGTGTTGCACGCTGGTTGTGGTGAAGACCCAGAGCTAGCAGTAGATATTCTAAATAAAACTAAGAATATTCTTAAAGAATTAAAAGAAGTTGCACTTGCCTGGAATATCTTACCTTAACTAAAGCGATCTAGGATACAAAAATTTTTCCTCCCACCCCTTGACTCTCCAGTGAACTGGAGGATTGAAGATGATAACAGTTGTTAATCATCCCTAAATCCAGTTATGGAAAACACCACCCTCAAACTACGCGGTATGAGTTGTGCTGCTTGTGCTAACAGCGTGGAAAATGCTATTAATTCTGTCCCTGGAGTCAGTGAATGTATCGTTAACTTTAGTGCAGAACAAGCCACAATTAAATATAACCCCAAAATCACAGATATACCAACAATTCAAAACGCCGTAGAAGCCGCAGGTTATTCTGCTTATCCACTGCAAAAACAACAACTTCTTGCCGGAGAAGATGACAGCGAAAAAATATATCGTCAGCGCCAATTACGCCAGTTAATACAAAAAGTCACAGTCGGAGGAATCATTAGTAGTTTACTATTAATAGGTTCTTTACCGATGATGACAGGATTAAATTTACCATTTATTCCCGCATGGTTACATAATCCTTGGACACAATTAATCTTAACTACTCCCGTACAGTTTTGGTGTGGTTATTCCTTTTATATCAATGCTAGTAAAGCCTTTAAACGCCACTCGGCGACAATGGATACTCTCATTGCTTTAGGTACAAGTGCAGCCTATTTTTATTCCCTGTTTGCAACTTTATTTCCTGGCTTTTTCATCAGTCAAGGCATGATGGCAGATGTCTATTATGAAACTGCCGCCATAGTCATTACCTTAATATTATTAGGGAGAATATTTGAAAATCGCGCCAAAGGAAAAACATCCGATGCTATTCGTAAATTAATAGGTTTACAAGCAAAAACAGCCCGCTTAATTCGCAATGGTCAAGAAATTGATGTACCATTAGAAGATGTGCAAATAGGTGATATCATCTTAGTGCGTCCTGGTGAAAAAATACCCGTTGATGGAGAAATCATTGAAGGTACATCAACAATTGATGAAGCAATGATTACAGGTGAAAGTGTACCTGTGAAAAAACAACCAGGAAATGAAGTTATTGGTGCAACAATTAATCAAACTGGCAGTTTTAAATTTAAAGCCACAAGAGTAGGCACAGATACAGTATTAGCACAAATTGTCCAACTAGTACAACAAGCACAAGGTTCTAAAGCCCCCATTCAAAGATTAGCAGACCAGGTAACAGGTTGGTTTGTACCTGCGGTAATAGCAATTTCACTGCTAACTTTTATAATTTGGTTTGATTTTACCGGCAACCTTTCTTTATCACTTATTGCTACAGTTGGTGTTTTAATTATCGCTTGTCCTTGTGCTTTGGGTTTAGCTACACCGACATCTGTGATGGTAGGAACGGGTAAAGGTGCAGAAAACGGCATTTTAATTAAAGGTGCAGAAAGTCTAGAATTAGCCTATAAAATCCAAACCATTGTATTAGATAAAACAGGCACTATTACCCAAGGTAAACCCACAGTTACAGATTTTATCACTGTTCATGGAACAGCCGCAGGTAATGAAATAAAATTACTCAAGTTGGCAGCATCATTAGAACGTAATTCAGAACACCCCTTAGCTGAAGCCGTAGTTAAATATGCCCAAAATCAAGAAGTTGATTTGACGAATGTCATAGATTTTGCAGCAATTTCAGGTAGCGGAGTACAGGGTTTAGTAGATAATCATATTGTACAGATTGGTACAGAAAAATGGATGGAAGAATTAAACATTGATATTTCCGAAATGCAAGAGCAAAAACAACGTTTAGAATATTTTGGTAAAACAGCAATTTTGATAGCTGTTGATGGTACAATTCAAGGATTAATGGGAATTGCCGATGCTATTAAACCTACTTCTAGTCAAACTGTTAAAGCATTACAAAAAATGGGTTTAGAAGTAGTAATGTTAACAGGTGATAATCAACGTACAGCTAATACAATTGCACGGGAAGTAGGAATTGATCGAGTATTTGCTGAAGTCCGTCCTGACCAAAAAGCCAGCACAATTCAAAGATTGCAAAAAGAAAGAAAAATTGTGGCAATGGTGGGAGATGGAATTAATGATGCACCAGCTTTAGCGCAAGCAGATGTGGGAATAGCAATTGGTACAGGAACAGATATAGCCATAGCTGCTAGTGATATTACACTTATTTCCGGTGATTTACAAGGTATTATTACCGCCATCCAACTCAGTCGCGCTACCATTAGAAACATTCAACAAAACCTATTTTTCGCCTTTATTTATAACGTGGCAGGTATTCCCATTGCTGCTGGTATTCTCTTTCCTTTCTTTGGTTGGTTACTCAACCCAATTATCGCTGGTGCAGCAATGGCTTTTAGTTCCGTTTCTGTCGTTACCAATGCCTTAAGATTACGTAAATTTCAAGCCAAAGCAATTATTTAAAGGAGGTCAAAAATGTTGAACAAAAAGATAATTTTCAGCAGTCTTACTACCTACGGAATTATGTTGAGTTTAGCAACTGCTACAGCAATAGCAAACCCAAATCACGAAACATCAACCCAGAAACAACAAACAGCAAAATTACCAACCATCGAACAAACTTTATCAACCAAAACAGCAGTAACAGCAGGAGGTTTAGCATTAATTGGTTTAGAATTATGGTGGTTTTTAATCAGTAAACCCAAATCTAAACAATCGTAAGTATTCAGCTATAGGACTACTATTTGATTTTTGATAGCTTGCGTGGCGTAGCCATACAAAACTCAGTACACCTAAATTCTATAAAACCCTCTTGCCTTTTGCCTCTTGCCTTTTGCCTGCCTACACAAGTAAATTCAGAAACCAAACCGGATTCCTATATCAGTAATCAGTAATCAGCCAATAGCAAGGATTCAGACTTTTTAATTTTAGGAATGTCATTTACATCTGTTTATTTTCATTCTTTGTATTTCAATCTTTCAGGTACATAGCTGACGGCTGACGGCTGAATGCTTACAAACAATCAGAAACTCATCAATAAATTTCATCAAATTCACAAAATTTAACTTTTGCTACTTGACTCTCTAGTTCGCTGGAGAGTTTATCCTAGAGTAGAAAGTGAAATGTAGTGGTAAGTAAAATTATGTTAGCTCAAGACAACTCAAAACTCATAGGTGCAGTTGCTAAAGAAAGTGGTGTACCTATTAAAACTATTCGCTACTATGAAGAACTAGGTTTACTCAAATCATCAGGCAGAACAGAAGGGGGATATAGAATATTTGAACCTGATGTTTTTACAAGATTGAAATTTATTAAACGCGCTCAACATTTAGGTTTAACTTTATCAGAAATCAAAGAATTTTTGAATGTTCATGATCAAGGAGAATTACCTTGTCACCATATTAAAATCAAATTACAAGATAAGTTAACAGCCATTGATGAACAAATTCATCAATTACTTATGTTAAAGCAAGATTTAGAAGGGCTACTTGAAGGTTGGGAAACTGTACATGAAACCAAGTCAGAAACAATTTGTCCCATCATTGAAAAAGAGTAAATTCTTGGCTTGATATAGCAATTACCATTAACATGAGGTACAAGTTGTCATAATTAAACGCAAATGACCGCAGACAAACGCAGATGATTTTCTACTTCACCAGACTAGGAAATGCTATAAGTTGATAAATTTTCTATGGTTTTTCTATGGTTGTCATTTTGATAAGGTTTCAATTTTCTGAGTAAAGTATGTTTCTTGATATTTAAGTTGTTGCGCTATTTCTAATCCTTTTTGAAACGCTGTGAGTGCTTTTGCATCTTCTTTCTGTTCTAAATACAATTGCCCCATTTGATCATAAGCTTGCATCAAACCATAAAAATTTGTGGCTAGTGTTTCCGTTTCTAATAGAATTAGACCAGCTTGCAAAGCTTCATCAATTTGATTTTGGGAACGGTAAAGCTGGATGAGTTTTTGCAAAGCTTCACTAGCAGTAACATATTGTTGTGATTGCCAAGCAGTAACGTAAGCTTCTTGATAGTTGTTAAATGCTTCCTGTCTTAAGTTGGGATTTTCCTTCGCTAAAAATTGATAGTTTTCTGCGATCGCAATTTTTAAACCAGGAATCGGTGTAAGATTATTATCACTAGTATATATTTCCCCTAACTTCCTTAATACAGTAATCGCTTGTTGACGCTGTTTACCTTGCTCATAAATATAAGCTAATTGTTGTAAATACCCGATTTCATTGAGCCTATCATCCTGTTTTATAGCCAAATTTAACAACTCTTGGTAAGTTGTAGCTGCTTGGATATAATCAAACCAACTTAAATGTAATTCTCCAATTTTTTTGAGAGTTTCTAGTTCAGCAGTGGTATTATTTTGTTGTCTAACTAAGATTAAAATTTGCTGATAAGCTCCCACAGCCAATTTAGGAACACGAACATTTTCGTAAGCTTCACCAAGCGATCGCCATAATTCTAAATCATTGCTTTTCTCAGTCTGCATCTGTTTTTCGATTACCTGCAACCGCTGAGTAATATAAGTTACTTGTTGACGCTCATTTTCATTCCAGGCGATTCCACCCACCCGTGATAATGCTTGCACCTGTGACAATGAACCTAAAAAACGCCGCAGTCGCAGTTCTCGGTTCCAAATCTCAAACGCTGCTGGTTTATCACCTGCTTGTAGAGTCATTGTAGCTTCTTGATTTAACTCATCTAGCGCATTTTCCAACTTTTGTAATTCTTGTGCTGTTAACGGTTGTTTTTTGACTGAATCTCTCACCAGCGGATCAGGTGTAGTTATCTCCAACGGACTAGGAGGAAACTTATCCATTTGTTCTGGCTTTTGACTTTCTGCCAGTGTCACAAAACCGCACAGATGCCAGAAAATAATAGTAGTGACTATCAAATTTAAGCGTTTTAGCATGAACAACTTACCTGTCCTCTTGAAAATTCCTAGATAATTTAGCATTACAACTTGTTTGACCCATAGCTAATTTATCAATTTCCGCCTTGTCCATGACATTTAGTTACTAATTTGGAGTTGTCTTTATAAACTCTTTATTTTCCTCAGTCTTAAATGTGCATTTTTCATGTAACCAGACACAGTAAGATAATGAAAATTAGTGATGATAATTTCCTTGCAGGTCAAATTACACTTATAACCCATGTAAACATCTGATGACTAGATATTTGCTGTTTATCTATAGGACTCATCTTTGATTTTTCTAAGCTAGGCACACCTTTATTCCTTGTTTCCTGTTCCCTGTTAAAAGTTCCCTACTTCTACAAGTAGTTTCTGTAATCAAACCAGATTCCTAGAGTTGTTTTCTAAGTTTTGTCAATATGGGTAAAATAATTCCTGCCATCAGAGTTAAAAATTTTAGCTTTTATTATGATAATAAAAAAATCATTGAAGATGTATCAATGGATATTCCCCAAAATAAAATCATAGCTATTATGGGGCCAAGTGGTTGTGGTAAGTCCACTTTTCTGAAATCTCTCAACCGCATGAATGAATTAGAAAGAGAGGTAAGAGTTGAAGGCAAAGTAGAATTTTTTGGTCAAAATATTTATGGTCGTCGTGTTAACTTAAATCGGCTACGTCGTCAAATTAGTATTATCTATGCCAGACCAAATCTTTTTCCCATTAGCATTTATGATAATGTTGCCTATGGAGTCAAACTAATCGGATGGCATCCAAAAGTAGAATTAGATGAGATTGTTGAACTAGCACTTAAAGCTGCTAATCTTTGGGAAGAAGTAAAAAACCAACTATATAAATCCGCGTTAGAACTATCTTTCGGACAACAACAGAGATTGTGTATTGCCCGTGCTTTAGCAGTCAAACCGCAAGTTCTACTCATCGATGAACTTTGTTCGGGACTGGATGCCATTGCTACCATGAAAATTGAAGAACTGATTGAATGTTTACGTTCTGAATTAACAATTGTTTTTGTTTCTCACAACATCCAGCAAGTTTCTCGCTTATCAGATTTTACAGCTTTGTTCCACTATAACGAAAATCGCATTGGCCAACTGCTAGAATTTGCGACCACCAAGAAACTCGTACCCCATACTTTTAATTATCGTACCCGTGATTATGTTGCTGCCCATTTCCGCTAGGCTGACGCTAACAATGTCGGTTCTTCAGTATTTATAGCCTTTTTACTCATGATTTAACATTGATATATCCCTGGCAACTAATTACAATTTTTGGACATTATTCCATCATTTATGTCTTTTTATTTTAGCCATCAATAGAAATTATATATCATGACTGTTTGTTAATTGTGCTACTGGGAAAACATCCTCTTAGCCTATTGCTTGGGTCAGAGAATAGTAGATAGGTAATAGGTAAGAGAAAAATATTTATTATTACTAATAAACCATACTTGATATTAGGGATATTTATCAAGTTTATTTTTTAACACAAAAATATTTTTGATCAATCAACAGCTTTCCCAGATAATATTTGTCTTTCTGTCACTTGTGCGTAAGTTAAAAAGATAAATAAAATGTCCGCAAGAGCGGACATATATCAGGGCTTCTGTCACTTTTATTGGCTACAATCATGTCTGGAACATGATGCTTTTATTGTTGATTATAAAAATAAAAATATCAAGCTTTTTATATCAATTACATAGACATAAATGCTTTATTTATATCTTTTTCTTTAAGTTTTTATATAATTTTTTCTCTCTTCCTATCCCCTATCCACTCTTAACTGGTATCTAATCCCATAAATATAATAAGTATTCAACTAAACATGATAAGTAAGTCAGCACGAAAAAACCACGGTATGTAACAAAATATAAAATTGCTAAAAGCTTCTTCCCTCCTGCCTTGCCATAACACAAAATATAAAAATCCAGGCATTTATTTTTAGACATAAATCCTGTCTTTATGTCCTTGCGGCATCAAAAATTCTGGTATTTTGAAATTACAAAGGTAAAGGTGGTCAGGTATGAAAGCCCTAGGAATAAATTTTTATTCTTGGGGCTTTATTTATATAGGACGTGACAGGTGACAGAGTTTAAATATCAAATTAATTAATTTGGGTGTGTAAGGATTCAGGATATAGAATACAGGATAGAGAATAAATGAGAGTTTTCGAGAGATTCTTGATAATTGATGAGAAAACGTACTTCTTTAGCTGACTGCTACAAACAAATATTCTGACTCCTGACTCCTGACTTCTGAATTCTTACTTGGGTGTAAGGTTTAAAAACCGTGATAGCTGACTGCTGATGACTAAATGCTTACTCACATTTGGTAACGACGCGGCGTATATACCCAAAGATTATTATCCGTGGTTTGCATCTGGCGAGTTTGAGAAGAACCAACAATAATTAAAGTTCGCATATCAGCATCTTGTGGTTCTAATTGTTCAAGAGTAATCACTTTCACCGCTTGTCCGGGTCTGCCCATATTTCGCCCTAATACTACTGGAGTATCTGGTTTTCTATATCGAAGTAAAATATTTTTAGCTTCTGCTAATTGCCAAGTCCGTTCTTTGGAAACAGGATTATAAAAAGCAATCACAAAATCGCCCTGTGCTGCGGCGGCGATACGTTGAGTAATAATTTCCCAAGGTTTTAAAATGTCAGATAAAGAAATAGCACAAAAGTCATGGCCTAAAGGTGCGCCAATAGCTGCTGCTGTGGCTTGCATAGCCGAGATTCCAGGGGCAACTTGAATATCAATATTTTGCCATTCTGGTTTGTTGTAGCGGTCTAAAACCTCAAACACAGCGGTAGCCATTGCATAGATACCAGGGTCTCCAGAAGAAACCACAACAACATACTTTCCTTGGGCTGCTAAGTCTAGGGCAAATTTTGCTCTTGCTTCTTCTTCTCGATTATCAGACTCATGGAGAATTTTGCCATCGGCTAAAGAACCAATTAAATTGATATAAGTTTGATAACCGACTAAATCAGTAGCTGCATCGAGAATTTCTTTGACTTCAGGTGACATCCACTTTAATGCACCAGGTCCAGTCCCAATAATGGCTAATTTTCCTCGTGGTTTATCAATACTTTCCGATTTTTCCAGTTGATAAACTAAACAATTGAGTTGAGGATTACCCAAACTTTCAGTAACCTGAATTGTTAACTCTCCATTCGGGTCAATTGGTAATTTACTTTCAATCAACCAAGGCGCTGTTCCTTCTAATTTAACTTTTGCCCCTGCCAATAAATCAGCAATAAATTTTTTCCCATCCTCTGGGTTAGCTAAACGATAACCAGGAGGAGGAGATAATAAAGCTGTATGAAAACGTAAATCTCCGGTGGTTGTAATTGCAGGTTTGACGTTTAATACTTGTGCAATTTGACGGGCTAAATCATTAACTCCACTCAGTCCACCCAATAGAGGTACTACCGCACTTCCATCTTCAGCTACAGCTAATACTGGCGGTTCTTGACCTTTATCTGTAATTAGGGGTGCGAGAGTTCTAATCAGAATTCCGGCTGCACACATACCAATTAAAGGTGTTCCCGCAGCGAATAATTCCCGTAGGGTATCGCCAAAATTGGTAAAACTAACATCAACATCAACAGTGCGACTGGCTAAACCGTACAATTTCGCCCCTGGAAAAATGCTGGTGATTTTCCGCCCTACAGTTAAACTATTTTGACCGAGTATTACTACAGCAGGTGCAACCCCTGTTTTCATAAATTACCTAGAAAATTCAAAATGATAAAAGAGGATGAAGAGGTGACAGGTGACAGGGAATAGGGAATAGGTAAAAGGCTTGAGAAAAAATTTCCCATCTTCCCTACACCCCCCGACAATTTACAATTTCTGCTTTGTCGGTATAACAATCATAGAAAAATAAGGAACTTCCTCTGGGTTCACTTCATCTAAAGGTACAATTCTTTGCTGTGCCATTGTTGCCCGTTCAATATATTTTGCCCGTGATGCTAGTCCTAATTGATGGAGGATATCTCGGACTTTGGTAAAATGGCGACCCAATTTCATAATTGCTGCTGCATCTGTAGCTAGAAGATGGGAAATCAGCGTTTCTGTGGGCAGCGTACCTGGTAGAACTGTGAGAATATCGTTGTAGTAGGTAAAGGGTACACCCAATGACACTGGACAGGCCATGAGTGAAGAAACTCCTGGTACAACTTCCGTTTGGTACTGCTCAGATAAACGAGTAAAAAGATACATAAAAGAACCGTAAAAAAACGGATCGCCTTCACACAGTACCACCACGTCCTGACCTGCTGCCAGATGGTCAGCTATGGGTTGAACTTCTCGGTCGTAGATGGATGTGGCTTTTTCTGGTTCTAAGGCACGGGGAAGATGAAACAAGACTTCAATTTGATTTCCAGGTAAATATTGAGACACTATTTTTCTGGCGATGCTGTCCTTGTCTATTGCTGATTGATAGGCAATAACGGGGACAGATTGTAATAAGCGCAGAGCTTTTAATGTCAACAGTTCTGGATCTCCCGGACCGACACCAACACCATACAGACGACCTTTTGAGTTCATATTTCTTCCTCTGTTGCTAGGGCATTAATGGCAGCAGCTGCGATCGCACTTCCACCACGTCGTCCGTGTAAAGTTAAAAATGGTACATTATAGTTATGTTGTGTTAAGGCTATTTTGGATTCTGCTGCACCCACAAAACCCACCGGAAAACCTAATATTAATGCCGGACGTGGCACTCCCTCATCCAGGATTTCCAATAACCGGAATAGGGCTGTAGGTGCATTACCAATAGCGACAACTGCCCCATCTAGATGAAAACGCCATAATTCTAAAGCAGATGCTGACCTGGTGTTTGTCAACCGTTTGGCTATGGTTGGAACTTCTGGGTCATTGATAGTGCAGATAACTCGGTTATTGGCAGGTAATCTTTTGCGAGTTACACCTTCAGCTACCATGTGGCAATCACACAAAATTGGTGCGCCTGCTGCTAAGGCTTTTCTACCTGCTTGCACAGCCGTTTCTGAATATCCCAAGTCAGCAACAATATCCGTCATTCCACAGGCATGAATCAGGCGGACAGCAACTTTTGCTACATCTTTTGGGAGAGAATCTAGATTTGCTTCTTCCCGAATGATAGAAAAAGAGTTCCGGTAGATTTCATTAGCATCGCGTATATAGTTAAACATAAGTCATTGGTAATGGGTATTTGGTGAACGGTCATTTAAGGAGATAATTGTAGCAATTGAGATGTACCATAACGGTAGACAAATTCCCTAAATGATTCATCAAAACTTAATCGTTGATTTTGATAGACTTGCAACATTTGCGAAATCAAGTTTGGTAATTCAGTCAAGGTCACATATTCATATAGTTGATAACCAAATTTTTGTAAAGTACCATCAGTGACATATACTTGATAGCCTTCTACAGATTTATTTTCTAGCTCACGACTAACACCAAGCAAGGTAATATCAGCTTGGTTGTGTTGAGCGCAAGATTTAGCACAACCGCTAAAATGGATATTGACTGGATAATCTAGGGTAAGATGATTTTCCAGATAATTTGCTAACGCCAAAGCATGATCTTTAGTTTCCGTTGCGGATGCAGCACAACCCCGCTTACCAGAACAAGCTACTAAAGCACTTTTGACATCATTTTGTGAGATATTTAACTCTAAGTTGTGAATCTCTGTATTGACTTCAGCAAGTTTTGTTTGGGGAATGTGAGTAATCAGCAAATTCTGCCAAGGTGTTAGCCTTAAACTACCATTACCATATTTTGTAGCTAAACTAGCTAAACCCCTAATTTGCCAACTTTTTAAACGTCCTAGAGGTAAAACTATCCCTATATAGAATAAACCGGGCTGGCGTTGAGGATAAATCCCAAGATGGTAAAACTTTTCCTTTTGATACTTTTGTACAGAAAGTAAGGAGCGTGAGGTCAATAATTGATCATCAGTAAATTCAGAATTATTGACTTTTAATTGCTGTTGAACTTGTTGAAGATAATTTTCTACACCTAAAGCATTGATAACTTCTCGTAACCGAGGTTTACGGCGTAATTTTACATCTGTGTGTTGTAAATAAACATCAGCTAAAGCAGCTAAAACCGGGATACATTCTTGTAGTTTTAACAAAATTCCTGTGTCTTGGGGTGGTTTTCCCTTTTCACCACAACTGAGATACAACCGAAAATAAATATGAGGAGTTTTTTCATTTCCATTTAGCAATTCTGCCGCTAAAGTAATATCGTTAACACAATTTTTTACAGCAACTTTGCCACCACCATCAAAACAAACGCTAAATTTAGCAGATAGTCCTGATAAATGGGAATGTGCTGTAATGTAGTCATCCCAAGCTTTCACTAAAGGAAGAGTATCTATTAATTCCTGGGGATCAATACCCGCAGTGGGGCTAGTCATAATGTTGCGGATCTGGTCTACAGTGGGATTAGTAGAACCTAAACCCAATTGCTGTAAACCTTGGAGAGCATCAATACTGATTCCGGTTTTGATTTCTCGTATTTGCAAATTAGCGCGGTTTGTCACATCAACATAGCCACCACCATAATCATCAGCTATATTGGCAATAGTGCAGCACTGCTCACTAGTAAGAATGCCACCGGGAATTCTGATGCGAGATAGGATCCCATCTTGGGCTGGTGTGGAGTAAAATAAACCTGGACAGGCAGTAAATGCAGACAACAAAATTGTGACTCCTTCCCTGTGCAACGCAGAGACAGAACTTAAGGTTCTTCCTGGCTTTGGCATTCTGACTCGTTCAATTTTAGATGTCGTGATTTTAGAGTTTTCCTCGGTCTCAAGAGTCTAAAATTGCATTACAGCTGCGGCACAGTCCCGGAATTGCACCGGAGTTTCCCAACTCCAAGATTTAGGATTATATCACAACTAGTATTTATGGGGTGGATTGTTTACAAAACTATAATTTTTGACTTGATACGGTTTGGTACTACGGCTTCTTGTTTGAAAATAAAGCGTGTGATAATTTTTACATTCTATTTACTTGCTCATATATATTTTATGCTAAAAAAGCACACAAATTATTGCGACAATGTAATATAATAAATTTGATATTGAGGCTAATCATCGGGCATTAATATGTCTATAGACAAAACAACTGAAGGTGCATGGATTATTCATCATACAGATAAAATAAATGATTTTGTCCATGCAGCTAATGATTTTGAAGCCATTAATTTTGCTGGAAAGTGTGGATTATTACTTTCTAGTTTAGCTGCTTCGGAAGAACACTTTATATCTGAAGAGAAATTAAAAACTTTAGCTAGTGCAATTAAGATTAATCGAAAGTCCGAGTTACCCAGTATATTAACTGAGCTTGAAAGACAAAAGCTAATCAGCAGTCATCCATTAGGATTTAATATTTTAGGATTAACCACAAACACAACATTAGAATATACAGCATCAATTTTTTATGAAAACGAGCCGAAAAACTATGAAATTGCAGTTATAGAATTGTCAGAAAAAACTTCTGAATTACCTATCGATTCTGAAAGTGCAAAAGAATATATAAGTGACATTTATAAAATTTCTAGCTCGGAAGTAGATCACATCTTGAACTCTTCAGAACAAATTGGTTTTGTGGATGTAGAAAATGTAGATTCTTCAAGGAAAATGATATTTAATGGAAATCTATTTCGACGAGATGAAGTGCAAAAAATTAATGCAATTTGTTCATCTCTTTCTGAAGCTCAAGTCAGAAAAATAAAAGAGCTAGATGAAAATTTGAAAACTTCAGGGTGCGTACCTGTGTCGTTAGCTCATCAAATTCTTGGAGAAAAGCTATTTAAAAGTTTAAATTTTATTGGATTTTATGATGTTAATGCAGTTAATAACGAACAGGGTAATTTTAAATTCGTTACAAAACCATCAGCTTTCTCAAAGTTTGGTAATGCTGCTGTCGAGGATGCCTTTGATCTAGCAAAAGCTTTCGTGACTTCTTTAACATTTGGTATGATTCAAAGTGAAAGTAATAGAGGCAAGATTACAAGAATTCAGCAGCTTATGCGTAAGCTCATAAATGGTGAATGGGTTGGTCCTGCGACAGCTATAGGACAGGACTATCAAATATTAGAGCTTCGTGGTGTTATTCAGGTTAAAAAATCACAGCAATACCCAGGTCGATTTTCGATGAAACTATTGAAGAAAGATGTTGGAGAGTTGGCACTCAAGGTAATTACCAGTGGTGATATTAGTACCGAAGCTCTTTTATCTTTACCAAGTGCATCTATAACTGGTTACATTGGTCCAGAGAGAAATAGAGCTTATGAGCGCAAGTCAAACACACCACAAATTCAAAATAATGTGGGTGAATTATTAGATATATTGAGAACAGGTTTATAGTTGTGCTATGAAAACAGAACTTGGCAAAGGTGAGATAGCAGAGGAAGTTCTTAGAAGCTATTTTATAGAACATGGTTATTTTGTAGTTCGTTCACTTCCTTTTGCATATAATCAAATTGATATTACTGATGTTGATTTATGGCTTTATGAAAAAGCTTCACCTTTTACCAGAGAGAGAACTAATGTTGACATTAAAAATAGAAGTAACCCTCAAGCATTTGAAAGAATAATTTGGGCGAAGGGTTTACAAGCTACTTTAAAACTAGAAAGAGCTATGGTTGCTACAACATCTACTAGAAAAGAAGCGAGAGATTTCGGTTTGGCGAATGAAGTAATTGTATTAGAAGGTAATTTTTTGAACAATTTAATTCAAAAGGGAATTAGCCTAAATAGAATAACAGAAGAAATTTTTTTATTAGATATTGAAAAAGAAAGTTATGGCAAAGGCAAAGATGATTGGAAGGGAAGATATAAAGCATCTAAAGGTAGACTTTTGAGTAAATTAAATTTTGATGGATGCAACGAATATTTAAGAGAAATTAATTACTTCCTTGAACAATCTTTACTAAGAGTGGATCAAAATCTCACACCTCTAAGGCTTTTTTATGTAAATATTGCATTTTTACTAATTTGTATTGATTTTATGATCAAAAATCATATATGTCTTGATCAGAAGACACGGATGGAATTTTTGGCAAATGGATTTAACTATGGTGAGAGGGGTAAAGAGCGTACAGACAGCATAACTAACGCTGCTATAAAGTTGGCATCATCTGTTATAGCAAACCCTAGCATACCCAGAACCTTACAAATGGAAGTAAATAAACAAATTAAAGGCAGACCAGTTGAAATTCTAGCCGACTTCTTTTCAAGAGATTCTAGTATAAATTCGTTGTTTGAAATTGCTAAATTATTTGAATGTTTTTCTTATTCACAAGTGATTTCACCACCTTCAAAACTACCAGTAGAATTACAAAGTATAATAGCTCTAATAGCGGATTTTTTTCATATAGATAGAAAAAGAATTTTGAGTATTTAATATATATTATATTAATCGCTTTGCGTATCTTAATACTTAATACGTGTCAGCCAATTGCAGAAATTAAACCAGTTTTACTTACTTCTCAACACATGATATATTATGCTTTATATGCTAACTAATTTACTATTTATTTGGTTACTTCGTTATCTGAAGATATTTTAACTAGTTTCATTTATTAATTAAACTATTATTAAAACTTTTTTGTA